>JADGMZ010000294.1 GCA_015234495.1 Brevundimonas sp.
ACGAGTACATGGCCATCAGCCCCTTCGCCTACGCCGACCGGATCAACGAGCCGCTCCTGCTGATGCACGGTGCGGCCGACTCCAACAGCGGCACCCTGCCCATGCAGAGCGAGCGCCTCTTCGCCGCCCTCAAGGGTCACGGCGCCACGGCCCGCTACGTTCTCCTGCCCCATGAGGGTCACGAGTATCGCGCCCGGGAATCGCTCCGGCACGCGCTGTGGGAGATCACCGAATGGCTCAACCGCCACGTCCGCGGGACGGCGGACTGAGGCTGCGCGAACCGGCTGATTTCGCCGGTCCTGGTCGCTACGGTTGTAATCAGGCTGCTGTCTGGTCGCCCGCGGCGGCCCTGGAAGGCGGACGTCCGCGTCGCCGTTCCCAGCCGTCAGCCGGGCTGCTTCGGCAGTCGGGCGAGAACGGAGGCGAGCCCTTCCAGAAGGAGGCGCGATTCTTCGCTGGTCCGGCAGTCGGCGGCGAGGATCAGTCGCAGCGTCCGAACGTGGACGTGCACCGAAGGCCACTGCCAGCATCCGCCGACGGTCATCCGGTCGCTGGCTTCGCAGAGGCTGAAGGCGGCGGTGTAGAGCGGCCCGGTGTCGAAGAAGCCGGCCATGTCGGCGAAGGCCGAGGCCAGATCGTAGACCAGGGCCGCGGCTTCCTCGTCCTTCGCGATGCAGGCGGCTTCAAGCCGCGCGAGAGTCTCGGCCAGCGACCGCATGCCTTCCTCGCGATGGCTCTCCAGACCGGCGTCCGCCGCACGCACGGCGTCGGCCATGGTCCGGCCGCCGGGTTCGGCCATCTTTCGGGCCAGGCTGTTTCCGCGGAGGTCGGTCACAGGGCCACCCGCCGGGGTTTGAACAGGCTGTCGATGTCTGACTGATCCATGTTTGCCTCCACGGCAGCGCCCACGTGGGTTGAAAGATCGCCCTTGCGGCGGCCGGCGACGTTGAGCGGGGGGCCCATGTTCCGCACGCGCCTGTCGGGACCGACGTAGGTTTCCGACTGGATGAATTCGCGCTCATCGGACGATAGCCAGACGATCCGCTGAAGCAGCACGGTGGGCGTAAGGGGTTTCGCGACGATGAAGCTCGCGCCGCAGTCGCGGCTCTTGTGAACCCTGGACGCCGCGGCGTGGCCGGTCAGCATGATCACCGGCGTCTGCCGCGCCGCCTCGGGCGACTCGCGGCGCACCCAGCGGGTGAAGTCATAGCCGTCCATCTCGGGCATGGCGCAGTCGACGAGAATCAGGTCCACCGGCCGCCGCTTCAGCACCTCGGCGGCCTCGATCGCGGAACTGCATCGGATCTGCTCCTTGACGCCAAACCCCTGCACGATCGAACTCAGGATATCGAGGGCCTGGGCGTTGTCGTCGATCAGCAGCACCGTGACGTGGGCGAGATTCACCCGATCGGATGGACGGGGGATGCGGGCCATGGGGTCACTCGAACAGCACGAGGTCGCCGGCCCGCGTGGCGCCCCCAGACGCCGGAGCAGCCGATCCGGACGCAGCCTTCAGGCGCTCTGCGAGGGCCGCCAGCGGAACCGCCGCCAGGGCTTCGTCGACCGGTGCGCCGCAGGACAGGGCCCCGGCCAGCGCGCGGAGGGCGTCCAGGGTCTGATGCAGGTCGTCGACCGCCTGCGCCTTCACCAGAACGCCGGACCGACTGTCGGCCGGAGTCTGACGGGCGTGATCGGCGACCAGGGACGACAGCCCGTCCACCGTCTCCATCAGGGTGGCGAGTTCGGCCGACAGGCCGGAGAGCAAGGCGCGCGTCTGCGACGGGGTCATCAGAAAAGCTCCACGGCGCCGGCGTCCGCGGCGACGATCGGGCGAACCGGAGGACCGGGCGGGCTGTGGTCGGTGACGGGACGCTGGAGCGCCCTTCCGCTGACCGGCCAGTACTGGACGCGCCGGCCGCCGGTTCCGCGCAGGCTGCCGCCCGCCACGGGAATTTCCTCGTCCCGCAGGAAGCGCTCGGCGAAATCAGCGTTGGCGCGTCCGACGTCCTGAAGGGCGTCGAACATGCGGCCGCCGCCGAACAGCTTGGCCTCGAGCCGGTCCCGGCGGGCGCCCAGCTTCAGGCAGTCGTTGATCAGCACTTCCATGGCGTAGGCGCCGTAGCGGCGGCCCGCGTCCCGGCCGCTTCCCGAACCTTCCGGCAACAGGAAGTGGTTCATCCCGCCGACGCCGGCGACAGGATCGCGCAGGCACATGGCCACGCAGCTGCCCAGGATCGTGGTCAGCACGACCCCGGCGTCGGTGGTCACATAGTGCTCTCCCTGCCCCACATGGACGCGGTGTGTGGCGGGGTGATCGCGTAGCGCCGCCGTCATGTAAGTGGGCCGAAGACCGTTTCGACCTTCTCCTTCAGCTGGGCGACGGTGAACGGCTTGACGAGGTAGTTGTTGACCCCGAACTGGACCGCGCGCGCGACCAGATCCCGGTCGGCCCGGCCGGTCAGCATGATGAAGGCGGCGCCGGCCGTGGGCGGGTGAGCCCGGACGGCGCGCAGCAGGCCCAGACCGTCCAGGTTGGGCATGTTGAAATCCGAAATGATCAGGTGCGCCGGCTGGGTGATCATCTGGCGCAGACCGGCCTCGCCGTCGCCGGCCTCGCGGAACTCGCGGAAGCCGAGCTGCTGCAGGCTTGTGCGGATAAGGGCGCGCATCGAGGCCTGATCGTCGACGATGAGGGTGTGGATGGCGGCGGCGGCGGGCATGCGGAAATCCTCAGACTACAGGGGCGGAGTCGCGCGAGGGGGAGGCGCAGACGTCCAGAATGGCGGCGGAGAGGCGGCTCAAGGGCAGCTGGCGCTCGACGGCGCCGAGTTCGAAGGCGGCCCGGGGCATGCCGTAGACGACGCTGCTGGCCTCGTCCTGACCGAAGGTGTGACCTCCGGCCTGGCGCATCTCCAGCAGGCCCTGCGCGCCATCCCGGCCCATGCCGGTCAGGATCACGCCGGCCATCGGTCGGCGCAGCCGGACCACGGATCGAAACAGGACGTCGACCGAGGGCCGGTGTCCGCTGACCGTGTCGGAGCGGACCAGCCGGCAGCGCGGCGACGACCCCGACACCTCAAGGTGCGCCTCGCCGCCCGGGGCGATGTAGATGCAGCCCGGCTGCACCGGTGCGCCATCGGAGGCCTCCACGACGGAGGCTCCCGAAGACTTGTCCAGCCGCGCCGCAAAGCTGCGCGTGAAGGTGGCGGGCATGTGCTGGGTGACCACGGTGGCCGGACAATCGGCCGGGAACGAGGACAGGATGGTCAGCAGCGCTTCGACGCCGCCGGTGGAGGCGCCGATCGCCAGCACCATGTCCTTGTTGACGCGGTAATCGGCCGGGCGCGCGACCGGAGCGCCTCCGCCCGCCCGAACCCGCGAACGGGCGGCGACCTTCACCTTGGCGGCGAGCTCGGCGAAGGCCTCCATGGCCGTCGTGCCCGCGCCCGGCTTGCCCACCGCGTCGACGGCGCCGAGTTCGAGGGCCGCAAGGGTGATTTCGGCTCCGGCCTGGGTCAGGGTCGAGACCATGACCACCGGCATCGGCCGCAGTCGCATGATCTTCTCGAGAAACTCGAGCCCGTTCATGTTCGGCATTTCGACGTCGAGGGTGATGACGTCCGGATTCAGCCGCTTGATGGCCTCGCGGGCTTCCAGCGGATCGGCGGCCGAGCCCAGCACCTCGATCTCGGGATCGCGGCGCAGGGCGGCGGTGATCAGGCCGCGCATGGTGGGGGAGTCGTCGACGACCAGGACGGTGACCGTCATGACGCCAGCCTGTAGGCGGTCAGGCCGCTGGTTCGCAGGCGCGCCGTCGCCGGTCCGCTGACGCGTTCCGAATGGCCGATATACAGCATGGCCCCGGGCGTCATCAGCGGGGTGAACCGACTCCACACCCGCTCCTGCGTGGCGTCGTCGAAATAGATCACGACGTTGCGGCAGAAGATGACGTCGAACTTCCCACGCATCGGCCAGTCGCCGATCAGGTTCAGTTCCTTGAAGGTCACAAGTCGCCGCAGCGTGGCGTTGGCGCTGAGGCGGTCCCGACCCTGGATCGGCGCCTTTTCGAAATAGCGCTGGCGCAACAGGACCGGCGCGGGCGCGAGCGCCTCTTCCGAATAGACGCCCGCGGCCCCCTCGGCGACCATGTTGGGATCGATGTCTGTGGCGAGAATGCGCACGTCGAGTTCGGCGGCCTCGGGCAGCACCGACAGGACGGTCATGGCCATCGAATAGGGCTCCTGCCCGTTCGAACAGGCGGCCGACCACAGCCGCACCCTGCCGCCGGCGCGCGCCCGCTCGGCGAGGACAGGCATGACCTCGTCACGCAGATGATCGAAATGGTGCGGCTCGCGGTAGAAGCGGGTGACATTGGTGGTCAGGGCCGCGGTCATCGACTGGCGCTCGTCCACGCCTTCGACGCCCTGGATCAGGGCGCAGTATTCGCGAAAGCTGCGCAGTCCGAGGGCCCGCAGCCGCTTGGCCAGTCGCGAATAGACCAGCGCGGCCTTGCCTTCGTTGAGGGCGATGCCGGCGTGGCTGTGCAGGATCTCGGCGATGTGGCGGAAGTCCTCGGCGGTGAAGACGAACTCGCCCTCGACCAGCGCAGGTCGCCCGGCGGCGGTGGTCATGCGGCCTCGGCTTCGCTCTCGGGTACGATCCGCTCCAGCTCGATCAGGCTGATCATCCGACCGTCGATGGCGAAAATGCCCTTGACGAAATTCTTCACATGATCGCTGGCGACGTCGGGCGTCGGCTGCACCTGTTCATCGGTCAGCTGGATGATGTCGGACACGGCGTCGACCAGAAGGCCGACGGTGCGGCCGCCTATCCGGGCGACCATGATGACGTGGCGGGCGGTCGGTTCGGAGGTGGCCAGGCCGAAGCGCACGCCGAGGTCCACGATCGGCAGGACCGCCCCGCGGAGGTTGATCACGCCCTTCATGTAGCCCGGAGACCTCGGAAGCGGCGTGGCGGGGGTCCAGCCGCGGATTTCGCGCACGGCCATGATGTCGACGCAGAACTCCTGCTCGCCGATCCTGAAGGCGATCAGTTCCCGCGAGGTGGAAGCGGTTGCGGTGAGAACTTCTGACATGATCAGCTCGCGATCTTGAGGGCAGGACGGGCCGAGCGGCGGCGGGCGTTGGCCACGATGGCGTCGACGTCGAGGATGAGGGCAACCCGGCCGTCACCGAGAATGGTCGCCGCCGCGACCCCTTCGACCTGCTGGTAGTTGGTCTCGAGGCTCTTGATGACGACTTGGCGCTGTCCCTGGATGGCGTCGACCAGCAGGGCCGCCCGGAAACCGGCCTCCGTCTCGATGACCACGGCCACGCCCGACGACGGGTCGGCCGGCGTGGCCCGGAAGCCCATCACATGGCCGACGTCGATCAGCGGCACGAACTCTTCGCGGAAGCGGATCACCGCGTCGTGGCCGCCGACGAAATTGATGTCCTGGGCCCGCGGGGTCAGGCTTTCCACGATGGCGGTGAGAGGCGTGACCAGCGTCTGTTCCGCCGCCGAGACGACCATACCGTCCAGCACGGCGAGGGTCAGAGGCAGGCTCAGCGTAAAGGTTGAACCCTTGCCGGGCGTCGACGCGATGGAGATGCGGCCGCCCAGCGCCTGGATGGACCGGCGCACCACGTCCATGCCCACGCCCCGCCCCGAGATGTCGGAAACGGCGTCGGCCGTGGAGAACCCCGGCAGGAAGATCAGGTTGTCGACCTCCTCCTCGCTCAAGACGGCGTCGTCGGGGATCAGGCCCCGGGACACGGCGATGCCGCGCACCCGTTCGCGATTGATGCCGCGGCCGTCGTCGCTGATCTCGATGACGATGCGGCCGGACCGGTGCAGCGCCACCATGGTGACCGTGCCCTCGGCCGGCTTGCCTGCGGCGGCGCGGTCTTCCGGACCTTCCAGGCCGTGGTCGATGGCGTTGCGCAGCATGTGGGTGATCGGCTCGGCGAGACGTTCGACCACCGTCTTGTCGACCTCGGTGGCCTCGCCTTCGGTGACCAGCCGCACACGCTTGCCGGTCATCTCCGCAACCTCGCGGACCAGCCGCGGCATGCGCTGGAATACGGACTTCACCGGCTGGGCCCGGATGGCCATCACGCTGTCCTGGATTTCCCGGGTCAGCAGCTCCAGATCCTCAAGCCCGACCGAGATGCCGGACGACCGCGCCAGGCCGCTCTCGACGACGCGCTGGGCCAGCATGGCCTGCTGGATCACCAGCTCGCCGACCACATTGATCAGGCGGTCGACGCGATCGAGATCGACCCGAATGGTGACCGCCGACGCGACCGGGGCGGCTGGCGTCTGCGCCGCCGGCGTCGAAGGCGCGGCCGGCGCCGGCGATGTCGTGGGGGCAGGGGGCGGGGCCACCGCCGGCGCAGGCGCCGGGGCGGGCGCATCCGCCTTGGCCCGGGCGAGCAGGGCGGCGATGTCGAGATCGTCGGCCTTCGCCGGTTCGTCGGGCATGTCCGGGGCGGGGGCGGGCGAAACGCTCAGTTCGCAGTCGGACTCGACGAAATCGAACACCTCGCGGATGGCGGCCTCGCCGGCGGAGGTCTCGATGTCGACCGTCCAGGTCAGATAGCTCTCCTCGGCGACAAGGTCGCCCAGAGCCGGCAGGGTCGAGTGATCGAGCGTGACCTCGACCGGCCCCAGCCGCGCCAGTTCACGCAGCAACAGGCCGGACTCGTTGGCGTTGGCGTACATCCGCGCGTGCGGGCGGAAGACCACGCGCCAGCGCCGGGCGACGGTTTCGACCGTCCCGACCGGGGCATCCAGGGCCGACAGGTCGAAGGCGATCGGCCGGAAACCGAACTCGTCCGGTTCGGGCGGCGCCGGCTCGGTCGGCCCCGCGGTCTCCGGCGAAGCCGCGGCTTCGCCGTGGGTCAGTTGCTCAAGCTCGACCACGAGGCTGGATGAGCGCACCTCGTCGACCGGAGCACCCTGGCCGCGGGCCGCGGCGATGTGGTCGGCGAGCAGGTCGGCGGCCCGCAGCAGCGTCTTGACCGTGGTCTCGTCGCACGGCTTGCGGCCCGACCGGATTTCGTCGAGCAGGGTCTCGAAAACGTGAGCGAAGCGCACCAGGTCGTCGAGGCCGAACGCTCCGGCCCCGCCCTTGACCGAGTGAACCGCGCGGAACACGGCGTTGACCGTCTCGTCGTCGGCCTCGCCGGCCTCGATCGCCAGCAATCCCGCCTCGAGATCGCCGAGCAGTTCGTCACACTCCTGGAAGAAGGTGACCTTGATCGCCTCGAACGGATCGTCGCTCATCATCAGGCCGCCACACGCCGTACGGCGTCGATCAGCTTGGCCGGGTCGAACGGCTTGACGATCCAGCCGGTGGCGCCGGCGTCGCGGGCCCGCTGCTTCTTGGCCGCGTCGCTTTCGGTGGTCAACACCAGCACCGGAGTGGCCCGGTGCTCGGGCCTGGCGCGCATGCCCTCGATAAAGCCGAAGCCGTCGAGGCGGGGCATGTTGATGTCGGTGATGACCACGTCGGCGCCTTCGGCGGACAGGGTCTCGAGGCCGTCGATGCCGTCCACGGCCTGGATCACGCGGTAGCCCGCAGCGACCAGCGCCAGCTGGAGCATGTCCCGCATCGTGCGGGAGTCGTCGACGGTCAGTATGGTCTTGATCACACGGAATCTCCCGGCTGTCCGGCCGCTGGCGGCGGCGCACCGAACGCG
This sequence comes from Brevundimonas sp., assembly GCA_015234495.1. GTDB lineage: Bacteria > Pseudomonadota > Alphaproteobacteria > Caulobacterales > Caulobacteraceae > Brevundimonas. The sequence goes on from JADGMZ010000294.1 coordinate 7,704, forward strand.
TTCCATTGTTCAGTGAAGGCCTCGGAGGCCGGCTCGACGAGCAGGCGATGACCGTCGGCCGCCCAGGTCTGCCGTGCCGACAGAAGGACCTGGAGGCAGAGGCCCCCCAGCCGCTCGACGGCCGAACCGTCGAGCGTCAGGGGACGGCCGCGGGCGCCCAGCAGCTGGACCCGAAGGCCCTCGGCCGCCTGGATGTCCAGCACCGCCGGCAAGGCGACAACGGCTTGCATCAGAACTCTTCCCAGCCTTCTTCGGAGGCCGCCGGCTCGAGCTTGCGGGCGGCTCCGCCGTGGCCGACGGTCTTCATGGCCGTGACGGTGCGGTTGGCCGGGCGCGGCGCGGCGACCGGACGGGCCGTGGCGGTCACGGCGCCGATCTGGAAGCGGGCCACCGATCCGGCGAGGGCTTCCGCCTCCTGGGCCAGCGAGTGGCTGGCGGCGGTCGACTGCTCCACCATGGCGGCGTTCTGCTGGGTCACCTGGTCCATCTGGTTGACGGCGGTGTTGACCTGCTGGAGGCCGGTGGCCTGCTCCTGGGCCGAGGCGGCGATCTCCGACACGAGGCCGTCGATCTCGGCGACGCGGCTGACGATGCGCTGCAGCGCCTCGCCGGTCTGGCCCACCAGGCTGACGCCCGAGTTGACCTGGCTGGTCGAGGCCGAGATCAGCACCTTGATCTCCTTGGCGGCTTCGGCCGAGCGCTGGGCCAGGGCCCGCACCTCCGACGCCACCACCGCGAAGCCGCGGCCGGCGTCGCCGGCCCGGGCCGCCTCGACCCCGGCGTTCAGCGCCAGCAGATTGGTCTGGAAGGCGATCTCGTCGATGACGCCGATGATCTGGCTGATCTCCTGGGCGGACTTCTCGATCGCGCCCATGGCCCCGACCGCGTCGCGGACGACCACGCCCGAGGTCTCGGCGTCGCCCTTGGCGGCCTGGACGGTGTCGGAGGCCTGACGCGCGCCCGAGGCCGTGCGGTTGACGGTGGCGGTGATCTGGTCGAGCGCCGCGGCGGTCTCTTCGAGGCTGGCCGCCTGCTGCTCGGTGCGGCGGGACAGGTCGTCGGCGGCCTGGCTGATCTCGCCGGCGCCGGAACGGATGGCCGAGACGTTGGTGACCACGACGGACATGGCCTCCTGCAGTTGCACGATGGCGGCGTTGAAGTCTTCCTTCAGGCGCAGGGCCTTGGGCGCCACCTCGGCCGTGAACCGATGGGTCAGGTTGCCGGCCGCCATGGCCGCCAGACCCTCGCCGAGAGCCTCGATGGCGATCCGGTCTTCCTCGGCGATGCGCGCCTTCTCGGCCTCATTGCGGGCGCGCTCGGCCTCGGCGGCTTCACGCTGGGCGGCGGCCTCGGCTTCCAGGCGGAGCTTCTCGATCGCAGCGTCGCGGAAGGCCACGACGGCGCCGCCCATGGCGCCGAACTCGTCCTTGCGCCTGGCGTCCGGTTCGATCGCGGTGTCGCCGGCCCGGAGCCGATTCATGTGAGCGATCATCACATTGACCGGTCCGGAGATGCCGCGCGTCAGGACGAAGCCGACCGCGACGGAGATCAGGAGGGCCGCGCCGAGGCCGAGAAGCAGGGCCCAGATCAGGGCGGTGGTGGCGCTGTCGTATCGGGCCCGTCCCTTGTCCAGTGCCACCTCATTGGCGGCCTTCATGCTGTCGAGAGACTCTTCCACCTTGCCCATGAGGGCGTCGGCCGAGCCCTCGCGACCGACCATGTGGACCGCGCTGGCGTGCGTAGCCGGATTTTCCGCGAGGGTCCGACCCTGAACCACGACGTGCTGGAACCAGGCGTCGCCCGCCGCCTCGGTCGTCTCCACCAAGGCGGCGACCGACGCGGCCCCGCTCTCGCGAAGCATCTTCATTTCGTTCTTGAACGAGGCTCGGTGCGCATCCGCCCGCTCGATGTAGTAGGGGTCGCCCGAGATCAGGAAGCCACGATAGCTGTTCTCCTGGCGAGCGAGGTAGAACTCGGCCGCCTGCACATGACGCGTCGTGGTGTTGCCGACCGACCGCTCGGCCTGCGCCTGTTTGAGGGCCTCGATCTGGAAAAGAGCTACGCCGCCCATCGCCGCGATGGCGAGCAGGACGCAGGCGAAAGCCAGGAAAAGTTTCCGGGCGACGGGCATGTTGTTCAGGAAGGTCATGGCGGCCTCGTTTCTATTCGGCGGGCTCAGAGGGCGAAGGTCAGGGCGGCCACGAGCCGGCCGTCGTCGCGTTCGCCGAGCTCATGGCTGTCGGTGTCGTACCAGCGCACATCCAGCGCGAACTTGTCGGTGAGCTTGTGCTTCACCCCGGCGTTCCAGGCGACGTACGCCTGCTGGCCATTCTGGGTGCGTTCCCCGAGAGCGATGGTCGCTCGGCTGCGGGCGCCGACCGCGACCCCGCCCTGCAGCTCGACCCACCACGCCTCTTCCGTGCCGCCGGAGCTGTCCGGGGAGTAGTTGACCCGCATGCGAAGGCCGACCGGTCCGACGGCGCGCGACATGTCCGCCTGATACTCCATGAAGCGGTTGTCGTAGCCGGCCGGCGCGCCGGACAGGGTCTTCTGAACGGCCGAGAAATCGAACTTGTAGGCGCCGATCTCGGGGGCGTAGCCGACGCCGGCCACGATCTCGGTGTCGGCGCCCTGGGCGATGTCCACGGTGGAGGCGGACAGGGTGGCGTAGAAGTCGCCATGACCCAGTTCGACCTCGCCGGACACGCTCGGCTCGCCGTCGCTCTTGCCCAGGCCCTTGCCGATGTTCTCGCTCGCCACCCCGAAGGTGAAGTCGAATGACTGGGCGCTGGCGGTTGCAGGGACGGCGGCGGCGAACACCAGGCCAGCCAGGAGGGGGAGGCTGGAGCCGGGGAGGATGCGGTACGCTGACATGGGAGGCTTGGTCTCTCGGGGAATGTTGGTTCCCGAGTTGACCGAACGGTGAATATATTTCCTGAACCCGCAGATACGTAGGATTACCTATCTGGCCGCGCGTTCGCCGGACCGCCACGCGGATGCCGGAACGAGAAATTAACCATATTTGATTAGTCAGGGTCGGGCTTTCCCGGGTTTGATGACCCCCTCTAGGCTTGCCTGTTGTCGTCCTTTTCCTCCGCCGTCGCGGTCCCCTGGCCATCGCTCCTTGCAGCCCTGCAGCGGCGGGAGGCGGGCTTCGTGGTGGCGATCGGAGCGGTTGCGGTCGCCGTGCTTGTGCGCGCTGCGCTCGAGCTCGTGGGTCAGTTCTACTATCTGCCGATGGTGCCCGCCGTCGTGGCCGCCGCCGTCGTCGGCGGCCGGCGGGCGACCGCTCTCGCCATCGCCCTGTCCATCGTCGCCAACCTGCTTCTGGTGGCCCGGGTCAGCGTCCTCGACGCGGCCGTCAACGCGGCCCTATTCGTTCTGGTCACCTGGCTTATCGCCGAACTCTGCTGGAGCCTCCGCGCCTATCGTCAGCGCGCCGGGGAGCTGTCCCGCCGCCTCGCCCACCGCGAGGAGATGCTGGAAACCATCCTCGCCTCGATGCCGGTGGTGGTGCTGGATCGCGACGGGCGTGTCCGCTTCCTGACGCCCTTCGCCTGCACCCTCCTCGGCGTCTCCGAACAGGAGATGATCGGCAGGCCATTCGACTCGATCGTCGAGGGTTTCGATCTCGCGGACTTCCAGACCGGTCGAGAGGCCCTGGCCGGTGAAAATGACCGGGTGTGGACCTGCCGCCGTCCGGGCGGGACGGCGCCGCTGAGCATCCAGGCGGGCTTCCTGCCGGGGGAGCATGCGAACAGCCATGCGGTGCTCTGTCTTGCAGACCTCACACAGGCGCAACTGGCGGACCAGCGGGCCCGCGACCTGCATACCCAGCTCAACCGGGTGTGGCGTCTCAATTCACTCGGCGAGATGGCCGCCTCCCTGGCCCACGAACTCAATCAGCCGCTGGCCGCCGCCACCACCTATCTGGAGGCGAGCCAGATGGATGTCGAGAAGGCCGGACTTATGGGCGAGAGCGCCGCCCGCACCATTGATCTCGCCAAGAACCAGCTGCTGCGCGCGGGCAGCATCATCCGGCGCATGCGCGAACTGCTGGCCCACGAAAGCCGCAGCCTTGGCGTCGACCGGGTCTCCTCGATGGTGACGGACCTCAAGGGCGTCGTCGGCATGCTCGCCCGGAACGGCGCCGTACAGGTCGAGATCAGCGTGGACGATGCGAACGACCGCGTGAGAGCCGAGCGCATTCAGTTCCAGCAGGCGATGGTCAATCTGGTGCGCAACGCCGTGGAAGCCGTTTCCGGCCGCACGGACGCGCGGATCGCGATCATCGGCCGCCCCGTTTCCGACGAGCACTATGAAGTCCGGGTCGAGGACAACGGCCCCGGCATTCCCGCCAAGGCGCTCGAAACCATCTTCCGTCCGCTGATGTCCACGAAGAGCGGCGGCATGGGTCTGGGCCTGTCCGTGACGCGGACCATCGTGGAGAGCCATGGCGGCGTCCTGACGGTCGAGGCCAGCCCGCTCGGCGGGGCCGTCTTCTCATTCAATCTGCTGCGTGAACAGGAGCTCGAGGACGCATGAGTGAGCACTCCGTCTTCATCATCGACGACGACGAAGCCGTTCGGGATTCCATCCTCTGTCTGATGCGCGCCCACGGCTTCCGGGCGCGGGCCTTCGCGAGCGGCGTCCGCTTCTTCGACAATCTCCCCGACGTCCCGTCGGCCTGTGTCGTGACCGACGTGCGCATGCCCGACATGGACGGCGCCGAGGTCGTCCAGCGCTTGCGCTCGCTCAAGGGAGACGCCTGGCCCATCGTCGTCATCACCGGTCATGGCGAGGTGCCCCTCGCCGTCCAGCTGATGAAGGCGGGCGTGGTCGACTACATCGAGAAGCCGTTTGAGCCGAACCGGCTGGTCGAGGTCGTACGCGGCAGCTTCGCCCATCTCGACGACCTGTTGCTGCGCAAGGCGGAAGCCGAAGCCGCGGCGCGGCGCGCCGCGTGTCTGACGCCTCGCGAGCGCGAGGTCTTCCAGGCCCTGATCGAGGGGCGAACGAACAAGCACATCGCCGGCGACCTGAATATCAGCCCCCGGACGGTGGAGATCTTCCGCGCCAAGGTGATGGAGAAGATGGAGGCTGACAGCCTCTCGGCCCTGATCCGCGCCGGGCTGAGAATCGGCCCGGTCACAACGCCCGCCGCCTTCGCACGCAACTGAACACCGGCCCCGCCTGCCGGCGCTTCCGAAGCGCCGCCTTGAGCAGGAAGCGGTCGGGCCGGCGACGGCCGGGCGAGTTGTCGCCATCGGCCCGGATCGCGCCGCGCCCGCCCGGGCGGACCTGGAGGACTAGGTTGAAAGAAAATGGCGCGCCCGGAACTCGAAAGCCCGACCCTCGGATTCTAGTCTGGCAAGAGGCGCTCACTAGCTGTCGGGAGGCGAGCGTTCGCACCGGCCCCGGCCCGGACGGGCCGCCCGGTTCGTTGACGCTCTGATGGCGCCATGATAGCGTCACAGAATGACAGCGCTGTCAGGCTGTCCAATAACGACAGGGTCGCCTGGGGAGGACGGCAATGAACGCCACCAAGATCAATCGCGGCGCGGCGGCGCGGCGCGCCAGACTCTGTCTGGCGGGCTCGTCGGCCCTCGCTCTGGGGATGGCCCTGCTTCCGGCGGCCGCCTTCGCCCAGTCGGCCCCGGCGACGCCACAGGAGCCGGAGGCCGCCGAGGTCGAGGAGGTGGTGGTCACCGGCATCCGCGGCAGCCTGCGATCGGCCCAGTCGATCAAGGAGAACGCCGACCAGATCGTCGACTCCATCACGGCTTCCGATATCGGGGCCCTGCCCGACCGCAGCGTGACCGAGGCGGTGCAGCGAATCCCCGGCGTGACCATCGACCGTCTGCAGGCGCGCGAGGATCCGGACCGGTTCTCCGCCGAAGGCAGTGGCGTGCAGGTCCGGGGCATGACGCAGGTGCGCCAGGAACTGAACGGCCGCGACACCCTGGGCGCGCTCGATGGACGCGCCCTCGGCTTCGAGGACGTCCCCGCCGAGCTGATGGCGGGCGTCGACGTGTACAAGAACCCGTCGGCGGAACTAATCGAGGGCGGACTTGGCGGAACCGTCAACCTGCGCACCCGCATGCCGTTCGAGTCGAACGGCCGTCTGTTCGCCGGCTCGCTCAGCGCCAACTATTCCGACCACGCCGAGCAGTGGAAGCCGCAAGGGTCGGTCCTGTTCAGCGACCGGTTCGACACCGGCTGGGGCGAGCTCGGCATCCTCGCCAATCTTGCCTATTCGGAACTGGCCAGCCGGTCGGACGGCATCCAGGTTTCGCCCTATCGCGCCCGCCGGCTGGCGGATGACGCCCTGTGCGCGGGCCTGCAGAACCCCAACGGCGACCCTTACGCCTGCGGCCAGGACTGGATCGACCAGTCCTATCTCGGCC
>JADGMZ010000295.1 GCA_015234495.1 Brevundimonas sp.
GTTCCGGGGAGGCGGGCCTGATCTGACCGTTCACCTAGCCCGACGCTTACTAATATCCCCTGAAGGTCAGGCGTTTTCGGCCAGCACCTGATTGAAGGCGCGAACCGCGGCGGCGGGGCCGTCCGGATGGCCCCAGACCGCCGCGCTGACGGCCACGAAGTCCGCTCCGGCCCGGGCCAGGCCGGCGGCGTTGTCGGGGGTGATTCCGCCGATGGCGACGCAGGGGACCTCGACGGTCTCCTGCCAGATGGTCAGAATCTCGGGGTCGGGCCGGTGGGTGGTCGGTTTGGTGTCGGTCGGGAAGAAGGCCCCGAAGGCGACGTAGTCGGCCCCCGCCTCGGCCGCGTCCATGGCCAGGTCGCGGCTGTCGTGGCAGGTGACGCCGATCATGGCGTCCGGCCCGAGGATGCGGCGGGCCTCGGCCAGGGAGCCGTCCGACTGGCCGATGTGGACGCCGTCGCAGCCGGCGCGGCGGGCGAGGTCGGGCCGGTCGTTGAGCAGGATGGCGACGCCGTGGGCCCGCGCCACCGGAGCCAGGACCTCGACGGCGGCCAGGACGTCCGCGTCTTCGGCGGGCTTGAGCCGGATCTGCAGGGCGGCGACGTCGCCGGCCGAAAGGGCCGACTCCAGCCGGCCGGCGAAGGCTGACAGGTCATCGATCGCCGGCGGGGTGATCAGGTACAGCCGGCAGGGCGGACGCGGCGGGACGACGGGTTCTCTGGCCATGCCGGGGAAGTGCGGCGGATGGAGGCCGGGGTCAATCCTCCGCGGGCGGCGCCGGGGCGAAGTTGATCCGGCCGATCTCGCGGAGACCGTTCCCCTCGATCCGGCCCTCGACCAGTTCGTAGCCGAGCAGGGCGAAGACACGGCCGCGCAGGAAGATGGGCCGGGCGTTGCCGTACCAGTCGGTGCAGGACGCCACGCAGCCGTCCTCGATCGCGCCGTCCGCCCGCGACGCGAGCCGGCCCAGCTCGGACAGGCGGCGCTCGGCCCGGCGCAGGAACAGCATGTCGGCGGCGCTGCTGAACAGATAGTCGTGGCGGTCCGCCACCGTCCGGTTGACCGGCAGGCCGAGCAGGCCCGCGGCCCCGTCGCGGCTGCCCGGGTCGGGGCGGTAGAAGAAGCCGTGGCTGCGGCTTTCCGACTCCCCGGCGGCCTGGGCCACGTAGCGGTCGGCCAGACGCGGCCGGCGGGACAGGTCGACGGTGGTGAAGGCCACCTCGTCGTCGCCGGATACGACCAGAGCGTCGCGACCGATGGCCTCGAGCCGGGTCACAGGCTCGGCGAAGGCGAAGGTCTCGATCCGTCCGCCCTCGACCGGCACGACCATGACGGCGCCGGTGGAGGTGTCGTCGCGGGAATTCCAGGCGTTGCCGCTGATCAACAGGTGGTCGCCGACGAAGCGATTGTGGCCTTCCTCGCCGCCGGGGAGATCGGGCAGGAGGCGGTAATCGCGGGCCCGGGCCTCGCGGGAGCCGTCGCCGAAACGGCTGAACGGCAGGCGCAGCAGGGCCGGGGCGCCTTCGGTGAACTCGGGCCGCCACATCTCGTCGCCGCCGCCTTCCGACCAGACCGCGACCTCGATCAGGTCCCGTTCGGGGTCCTCGCGGAACGAGAACTGGTCCATGGGCGCGCCGCGGGTCAGCACGGCCTGCGGCCGCGAGCCGTCCAGCGGGATGCGGTAGAGCGACGACTCCGGCGTGTCGTCGCGGGCGTTGTCCCGCCAGGTGCGCCAGCTGTCGGAGGTCCACAGATAGACCGCCTCCGAGGAGACGTAGAAGGTCCGCCCCTCCGGGCCCAACACCACCGTGGCCTCGCAGCTGAGTTCGGGCGCGGTCAGGCCGCAGCGGCTGACGGTGTGGAGGGCGTCGATCTCGCCATCCTCGGAGCGGCGCAGCTGGGGCGCGATGAACACCTGGCGCGGGCCCGCGATGCGCCGGAAGGGCGCCTCGGCGTCCCCGGTCCAGCGGCGGACGCCGGGCAGCATGTCGAGCGGGTCGTCCCGCCAGCCGACGTCGAGCGGCGAATAGAGGATCAGTTCGTCGCCGATCAGGCGCGAGGCGTAGTTGCGCGAGGAATAATAGTCGTTCGACCGCATGTGGTAGGCGTCGCGGAAGCTGAGCCGGCCGTCGGGCGAGATACGGAAGCGGCTGACCTCGGTCCCGCCGCGGCTGTAGCTGTAGCCGATGACGACGACCTGATCCCCGGACACCAGCATCTCGTCGTACCAGTCGCCGCCGGCGTCGACGTCGGGCGGATAGGCGTTGACGGCGTCGACGGGGCGCAGGCCTCCGTCGGCGGTGGAGACGGTGAACAGCAGGCCGCGCCGCAGGATGACGAGATGGTCGCCGTGGACCTTGACGATCCCGCCCTCGTCGACGCCGGCGACCTGGGTGTTGGTGATGGACGGATCGGCGACGCGGCTGCCGGTGAGGACGACCTCCTGCACGTCTCCGGAATAGTCCGCGGCGGCCTCGGCGACGGCCGTGGGCTGCGGGGCGAAGGGCGGGGCCCCGCCGGCGCGGTCCGCAAGGAAGCGGCGAAGCTCCGCCTCGGTCCGGAACGGGGCGAGGCCGTCGCCGGCGCTCCGGGCCGTCGCCGTCGCCGCGCCGATCGCGCCGGAAACCATGACCAGCGCCGCGAGCGCCGCCTTCCCCACACGCCAGCCACCGGACATGTCACCGCTCCGCCTGTTCGGCCGAAGCTGAGCAAAGGACGCCGACGGCGGCAATATTCGAAACCTGACGGACGGGCCTGGGTTCAATTCCGGAATGCGAACGACTTGCATTCGCCGCGGGTCGTCTGCTAATAGCGAACCGTTCGCAACTCCCTGTGGTTCCGCCCGTGTACGTCTGCAACTGCAACGGCCTTCGCCAGCGTGATGTGGCCCTCGCCATCGAGGCGGGCGCGACGCGTCCTTCGGACGCGTC
>JADGMZ010000296.1 GCA_015234495.1 Brevundimonas sp.
CGTGCCGGAGAGCGGGCGGGCGATGATCGGCTTCATGATGCTGGAGGTGGTGTGATGGAGTTCGGAGCCGACAGCCCCTCCACCCCTTCGGGGTCCCCCTCCCCGCGAAGCGGGGAGGAGAGCGTGGCCGACACCCTGCGCAAGCTGGCGGTGGTGTTCGCGGACTTCGAGCAGCGGCTGGAGGCGACGCCGCTGATCCGCAAGCTGACGCGCGGGCGGTTCGAGCTGGCCGACTACCACGCCTTCCTGATCAACCTGCGCCAGCAGGTGAAGGATGGGGCGCTGTGGATGAGCCGGGCGGCGTCCAACATCGGCGAGGATCACCTCGAGCTGCGCTCGACGCTGATGAGGCACGCGGTCACCGAGCACCGGGACTTCCGCCTGCTGGAGGAGGATTTCGTCGCCTCGGGCGGCGACCTTCAGGAGATCCTGTCGGCGAAGAAGAATGTGGGGTCGGAGGCGCTGTCGGCGTGGATGTTCCACGAGGCGTCGAAGCCCGATCCATTCGGCCTGCTGGGGGCCATGTGGATCATCGAGGGGCTGGGCTCGATCAAGGCCAGGCCGTGGGGGCTGAAGGTGCAGGAACGGCTGGGCCTGCCGGACGAGGCGCTGCGGTTTCTGCTGTATCATGGCGAAAACGACGTGGAGCATATGGAGGAGTTCCGCGAGATGCTGGCCATGGTGCTGCCGGACGAGGCGGTCGCCGAGCGGATCGTGACGACGGCGAGGGTGACGGCGCGTCTGTATGCGCTGCAGATCGAGGAGATCGGCGATTGACGGCCGTCCACGACCCGTTCGCGACCATGGCGCACGATCCGCGCGACCCGGACCCATGGCTGGCGCTGTATCTGGACCAGAGCCTGCCGATCGACCCCGACGCCAAGCGCTGCCTGCTGATCGGGGCGCGGTCGTGGTCGCGGCGCTGGCTGTTCCCGGTCAGCCGGCCGCTGGTCATCCTGTTCTTCTGCGTGGTGAAGGTGCTGCGCGCGATCTCGCCGCGCCACCCGAACCTGAACGGCCTGCTGCACAGGACGATCCACTGGGGTCTGCGGACCTTCGGCAGTCCCGAGACCAACACCCTGATCCTGCGCCATTTCCATGTGGGCACGGAGCTGCTGGCCTTCATGCGGGTCAATGCGGGGGCGGCGGACATCTCCAGCCATCCGCTGCGGCCCACGAAGCTGAAGGACATCGAGGACAACCTGTTCCTGCAGCACGACCTGAACGTCTTCAACTTCATCATCGAGCTGAACCAGCGGCTGCGCGCCGAGGGTCGGGAGATCATGCCGGCCGAGCGGCTCGACTTCTCGATGATCTCGGACGAATTCCCGGCCTTTGAGGCCTTTCCGACCGGGCCGCTGAACCGGATCGACGTGCAGACGGCGGTCGAATTCTACACCCCGCTCTACGCCCTGATGCTGCCGCGCGAGGACTTCGTGCGGGCGGCGCATTCGCTGCAGCTGGACGAGACGGTGGCCATCTACATCGCCCGCATCCTGGGCACGGACTACCATCTGAACTTCATCAAGAACGGCCATCCGATGGTGGCGCTGTCGACGCTGCAGGCGGGCTACCGGCTGATGATGCACGGGCTGGACTGCGAGGCGCTGCACGGCTGGCTGCGGACCATGAAGGCGCGGCAGGCGGCGGGACTGCCGGCCGATCCGCGCGCGGGCTAGCGGAGCCGTTTTTGCGGTCGGGCGTTTCGGCCCGTCGGCGGACTTGCCGCGACAGGGGACGGACCGCGTGACGCTGCAACAGGGGCTGGCCTTCGGGCTCGTGGGACTGACCATCGCCGCCTTCATCTGGGGCCGGTTCCGCTATGACCTTGTCGCGCTTGCGGCGCTGGTGGGCGGACTGGTCGTGGGGGTGATCCCGGCCGAGGCGGCGTTCGACGGCTTCCGCAACGACATCACCGTCATCATCGCCGCAGCGCTGGTGGTGTCGGCGGCCTTCTCGCGGTCGGGGATCGTGGAATGGCTGCTCGGGCGGGTCATCCCCCGGCTGAAGACCGAGCGCAGCCAGGTGCCGGTGCTGACGGTGGTCGTCACCGTCCTGTCGATGCTGACCAAGAACGTCGGCGCCCTGGCGATCATGCTGCCGGTGGCGCTGAGGGTGTGCCGCAAGACCGGCACGCCGCCGTCGCGCCTGCTGATGCCGATGGCCTTTGGCGCCATGGCCGGCGGGATGGTGACGCTGGTCGGGACGTCGCCGAACATCATCGTGGCCGGGGTGCGCGAGGATCTGGTCGGCCAGCCGTTCCAGATGTTCGACTATGCGCCGGTCGGCCTCGCCCTGACCGCCGCCGCCCTCGTCTTCCTGTCCTTCGGCTATCGACTGCTGCCCAGGGACCGCCGGGGCGCCGCCGAGATGTCGGCCGCCCTGGCGGCCAACGCCTACAGCACGGATGCGCGCGCGCCGGAGGACTGGCCCGCCGAGAAGATGACGGTCAGCGCCCTGGCGGAGGCGGGCGGGGGCGAGGTCCAGATCCTGACGGTGGTCCGTGACGGCAAACGGATCTCGCGCCCGCGCGGCAATGTCGTGGTCCGCCGCAGCGATCTGGTCGTGGTGCAGGGCACGGCGGAGGCGCTCGCGGCCTTCGTTTCGCGGACGCAGCTGGTGCTCGCCGGCGAGCATCGCGCCCCGCCGACGGACGAGCCGGGCGAGGAGATCGACGTCGTGGAGGCGGTGGTCGGGCCGAACTCGCCCCTGCTGGACCGCACCATCGCCTCCTCGAACCTGCACGGGACCTATGGGGTCAATCTGCTGGGTGTTTCCCGCAGCGGCCGGCAGGTCACCCAGCAACTGCGCAACGCCCGCCTGCGCCAGGGCGACATCATCCTGCTGCAGGGGTCGGAGCATCGGTTGCCGGACGCCCTGCCCAGCCCGACCTGCCGTTCCGCCAGCGGCAGCAGGTCGAGTTCGGCCAG
>JADGMZ010000297.1 GCA_015234495.1 Brevundimonas sp.
TCTCGCGGGCCAACGCCCCGCAATCGAATGCTGCGGGCCTCCGGCCCGCGGAGGTGAGCCGCGGGCTCGGCTCCCGTCGTGTTCGTTGCGCCTCGTTGTGATCGTTGTGATGAACCTGCGTCGTCCGGGCTCAGCCGGCCTTGGCCTCGCGGATTTCGCGGTCGAGGACGGCGGGCTCGATGGACTCCAGGGCCTTGCCGTTGACGAAGAAGGTCGGGGTGCCGATCAGCTGCATGGCCATGGCCGAGGTCTGGGTTCCCGCCAGCAGGCGAGCGACGGCCGAGCCCGACATGGCCGCCTCGGCCGCGGGCAGGGCGACGCCGTTGGCCTCGAGGATGTCGTCGACGGCCGCCGGCGACAGGGCCGGCTCGGCCATCAGGGCCTGGAAGACCGGCAGGTAGCGGCCCTGCTGGTGGGCGGCGAGGGCGGCGCGGGCGGCGTAGTGGGAGACGCCGTTGGTCGGGCCGTCGAGGATCGGCCAGTCCTTGAACACGAAGCGGACGTCGGGATGGGCCTGCATCAGGCGCAGAACCTCGGGCGCCGTCGCCTTGCAGCCGGGGCAGCGGAAGTCGAAATATTCGATGACGGTGACCTTCGCATCGGCCGGACCGAAGGCGGGGTCGCCGGGGTCGACGGCGAGCAGGGCCGGATTGGCGGCGACGCGGGCGGTGATCTCGGCGGCCTTCTGCCGGTTGTCGGCGATCTGCTGCTGCTGCGCCCTCTGGTCGAGGGCCTGGCTGACCTCCTGAAGCACCTCGGGGTTCTGGACCAGATAGGCGCGCACCCGCGAGCCGAAATCGGTCCCCGTGGCGTAGGGCGCCAGGGAGACGATCAGGGCGGCGATCGCCACGACCAGGGCCGCCACGCCCGCCCGCTGTCCGGAGAGCAGCCGCTCGATGCGGGAGGGCGCGCGTTCGGGGGTGTTGGTCATTCAGTCACTCGAAAAGGGGATCAGCCGCCGGCGGGGATGATGGCGGAGCGGCGGCCTTCATTGCGGCGGTCGAGGTCGTCGACGTCCTGCTGGGTCGCGCCCGAGGCGAAGACGATGTCCATGGCGCGGGTCCAGGCCGAGGTGCCGGGCTCCAGCATGTCGCGGGCGCGCAGGGCGAACTGGGTCGCCTGGCGTTCGGCGCCGACGGCGAAATACATCTCGGCGGAGGCCAGACGCGCCTCGCCCTCCTTGCCCTGGCTGTCATAGGCCTGGGCGAGCAGACGCCAGCCCATGCTGTTGTCCTTCTCCAGCGCCGTGGCCCGCTTCAGGTGGTCGACCGCCGCCTGCAGCCGGGCCGGGTCGCGCGTCTCGATCAGGGCATGGCCGAGGTTGATGCGCAGCAGGGGGGCGTCCGGCAGCAGTTCCACGGAGCGCTGATGGGCGCCGATGGCTTCCTCGGGGCGGCCCTCCTCGAACAGGATCTGGCCCTTCAGTTCCCAGAAATAGGGGTTCTCGGGCTGTTCGCCGAGCAGAACGTCGATCGCCGACAGGGCGCGTTCGGTCTGACCGTCGCGGTACCAGGCGATGGCGCGGGCGTAGCGGGCGGGCAGGGTGACGTCGTTCTCGGGATAGTCGCGCAGGGTCTGGTTGGGATCGTCCATGAAGGCGTGGATCTTGGCCAGGACCAAGGCGTGCTGGGCCATGCGTTCCGGGCTGTCGCGGCGGTCGTAGTTGGACTGCTCGGCCACGAAGCGGCGCAGGTTCTCGATCCGCTGCGACGACAGCGGGTGGCTGCGGAAATAGGGGTAGCGGCGGGCGTCGGAGAAGACCTCTTGCGAGCGGAAATTCTCGAAGAAGCTGACCAGGCCGCGGCCGGATTCGCCGGCCGCCTCGAGGGCGCGGGCGCCGGTGTTGTCGGCCTCGCCTTCCTGGTGGGTCATGTAGCGCAGGGCGCTGAGGGTGCCGAAATACTGGCTGTTGCCCAGCAGGACGGCCCCGGCGTCGGGGGCGCCGGCGGCGATGGCCAGGGCGCCGAGCGCCATGGTCATCAGCATCGGCTGCATGCCGGCGTCCTGGGCCCCGTCGCGCAGGGTGTGCCGGTTGCGGATGTGTCCGGCCTCGTGCGCGATGACGCCCAGCAGCTCGTTGGGGCTGTTGGTCCTGAGGATCAGGCCGGTGTTCAGCCCCATGATCCGCCCGCGCGTGGCGAAGGCGTTCAGGTCGGCGTCGTTGATCAGCAGGATCTCGACCTCGGAGGGCTCCAGACCCATGCCGGCGAACACCGGCGCCGACCACTCATGGATGATGGTCTCGATCTCGGTGTCGCGGATCGCGCTGCGTTGCTGGGCCGAGGCGGGGAGGGCGGCGGACAGGACCAGGCCGACAGCGGCGGCGGCCCCGAGGAAACGGGCGGCGTGTCTGGTCAGCCGGTTCATGGCGTACTCCCGTCGATCGCCCCCGCCCCGATCCTCACAATCTAATCGCGGCCTTTCAACGGCGCCACCATCCGCGCTTGGGCTTCTCGGCCGGGGCGACGATCTGGTTGGGGTCGTCAGCGATCAGGGCGGCGACGTCGAGCTCCGGGGCCGGCGCGGCGGCGGGCGCGGCTCCGGGTTCGGGCGCCGGCTCGGGCTCGGACACAGGGGCGGGCTCCGCCGGCAGTTCGGCCTGGGGCTCGGGCGGGACCTCCGGCGCCGGGCGAGGCTTGCGGGCGCGGCTGCGCGTCGGCTTGCTGGCCGGCGCCTCGACCGCGGCCTCGGCGGGCGCGACGTCCACCTCGGCGGGCGGGGCCGCGGGCTCGACCTCATTGGGCTCGATCGCGGTTTCGAGCGCGGACTCGGGCGTGGCGCTGGCGGCGGTCTTGCGGCGGACCCGGCGGCGCCGCGGCTCCTCGATCAGGGCCGGCGCCGGAGCGTCGGCGACCGGGTCGGCGACCACAGCCATCGGGGCGTCGGGCGAGCCGTCCGGCGGCATGCCTTCGCTGGTGGCGCGGTTC
>JADGMZ010000298.1 GCA_015234495.1 Brevundimonas sp.
CCTTCTTCGACCAGCAGTCGAAGTTCGAGTTCAAGGATCAGGCGCGGGTGAACCTCGATGGCCGCAAGTCGGGACCCTACGCCGGGATCGTGATGGGCGCGATGCGGGACAACAAGCAGGACTTCGTGGTCTCCGCCGA
Organism: Brevundimonas sp.; assembly: GCA_015234495.1. Classification (GTDB taxonomy): domain Bacteria; phylum Pseudomonadota; class Alphaproteobacteria; order Caulobacterales; family Caulobacteraceae; genus Brevundimonas. The sequence continues at coordinate 140 of JADGMZ010000298.1, forward strand.
CCATGTCGAGAGCCTGCTCGGCGTGATCTATGTGCCCTCGGCGCGCCTGATCGTCGAAGGCTCGTCCGACGTGGCCCGCGACAGCGCCTGGACCGTGATCGTGGCGGAGGAGCTCCAGCTGAAGGGGTCGCCGTCACTGTTCATCAACGCCAACTATGACGCCAGCGACGTGCCGGTGCCGAACGGGGTCGGCCCGCGGACCGGCGGTTCGCGCCTGATCGACTAGCCCCGCGCCGGACGCGCCTGAAGGCGGGCCGCCAGGCTGGAGGTGTCCCAGCGACCGCCGCCCATGGCCTGGATCTCGGAATAGAACTGGTCGACCAGGGCCGTCACCGCGAGATGGGCGCCGTTGGCCCGCGCCTCGTCCAGCACCAGGCCCAGATCCTTGCGCATCCAGTCGACCGCGAAGCCGAAGTCGAAGCGGCCCTCGGCGGCCGTGGCCCAGCGGTTGTCCATCTGCCACGACTGGGCCGCGCCCTTGGAGACGGCGTCGTAGACGGCGTCGGCGTCCAGCCCGGCGGTCTGCGCGAAATGCACCGCCTCGGCCAGGCCCTGGACCACGCCGGCGATGGCGATCTGGTTGACCATCTTGGTCAGCTGCCCGGCGCCGGACGGGCCCATGTGCTTCACGGCCCTTGCGTAGTGCATCAGCACCGGCTCGACCCGGGCCAGGGCGGCCGCGTCGCCGCCGGCCATGACGCTGAGCTGGCCGTTCTCGGCCCCCGCCTGTCCGCCCGAGACCGGGGCGTCGATGAAGAAGGCCCCCTGCCCCGCCGTCAGCTCCGCCATCTCGCGGGCCACCCGCGCCGAGGTGGTGGTGTGGTCGACCACGACCGCCCCCGCCGACAAGGCCGGCAGCGCCGCAGTCACGACCTCGCGCACGTCGTCGTCGTTGCCGACGCACAGAATGAACAGGTCGGCGCCAGCCGCGGCCTCCTCGACGGTCGCGGCCATGCGGCCGCCGGTCGTCCCGGCCCAGGCCTGCGCCTTGGCGGGCGAGCGGTTGAAGCCGGCGACCTCGTGGCCGGCCTCGATCAGATGACGCGCCATCGGCGCGCCCATCACGCCCAGTCCCGCAAAGCCGATCTTCATGCTGCGCCTCAGTTGTCCGGTTCGGCCGCGACGCCGTAGCGGCCGCGGTAGTAGGTCAGGGCGTCGCCCGGGCGGGTTTCGAACCGCTGGACCTCGCCGACGATGGTCAGATGGTCGCCCATGACGATGCGGTCGCGGGCGATGCAGTCGAGTCGGGTCAGGGCGTTCTTGAGCCGTGGCGGCTCGGGGCTGGAGCTGTCGAACTCGTCCGACGACAGGCGGCAGACGCCCCAGGCGAAGCGGTCCGACATCTCGCGGTCCTCGACCGGCAGCATGTGGACGGCGAAGCGGTCGGCGGCGGCGAAGGCGTCGTGGCGCCACGAGGCGCGGTCCAGGCACCAGAGGATCAGCGGCGGAGCCAGGGACACGGAGGTGAAGGAGTTGACGGTGATGCCGAACGGCCCCTCGTCGGTATGGGCTGTCACCACGCAGACGCCGGTCGCGAAGCCGCCGAGGGCCTGGCGATAGGCGGCGATGTCGAACGCGTCCGGGAGGGGGGGAGTGCTCACGTGGCCACGACTAGGCGAGCGCCGCCGAAGCGGCAAGGTCAGAGTCCCTCGTCGGCCCGCCGTGGTTAGCCGGTATCGCAAACGGCTTCTTAACGTCGAACCGGGACTGTGTGCCAAACTGGAGCGTTGCGAGTCCCCCCATGTCCATGAGCGATCGGCCGATCCTCATCAAGAAGGTCAAGAAGGTCACCGGGGACGCGCACCATGGCGGGGCGTGGAAGGTGGCCTATGCGGACTTCGTGACCGCCATGATGGCCTTCTTCCTGCTGATGTGGCTGATCAACACGACCGATCCTGAACAGAAGCGCGGCATCGCCGAATACTTCGCCCCGGCCAGCGTCTCGGCGGCGGCCTCGGGCTCGGGCGGCATCCTGGGCGGCACCGCCCTCGGCGACGACGGGGCCAAGGCTTCGGGCTCGCGGGACATCATCACCCAGCTGGCCCCCGAGGCCCCGCCGGACGCGGCCCAGGAGGCCGGGCAGAGCTCCAATCTCGCGGCCGCCAGCGAGGCCGAACTCCGCGCCGAGATCGCGCGGCGGGAGGCGGCCGACTTCGCCTCGGCGGCGGAATCCCTTCGTCAGGCCATGCAGTCGATGCCGGAGCTGGCCGAGCTGTCCAAACAGCTGATCATCGACCAGACGCCGGAGGGTCTGCGCATACAACTGGTCGACCAGGAAGGCCGGTCGATGTTCGAGACCAACTCGGCCCGGCCGAACCCGCGGGCCCAGCTTCTGCTGAGGGCCATTTCGCGGGTGATCACCCAGCTGCCCAACCGCATCTCGATCACGGGCCATACCTCGGCGGCGGCGGGGTCGAACCGGGCCAGCGCGCCGGGCGACTGGCCGTTGTCCTCGGACCGGGCCGACGCCTCGCGGCTGATCCTGCAGGGCGCAGGGGTCGATCCAGACCGGGTCTACCAGGTCTCGGGCAAGGCCGGATCGGACCCGCTGTATCCCGACGACCCGACCTTGGCGGGCAACCGGCGGATCGCCATCGTGCTGCTGCGCGAGGCGCCGGTGCTGCCGACGGACACCAGCCTGTGACCGTCGGCCCCAGCCGCATCGGCCTTGCGCCGGACCGCGGTGCGGGCCCAGATAGGGACATGCGCAAGTCGCCGGAATTCGGGCGGAATTGGGTGGCGAGGTAAGGCCGTGACCCGCTTCGTTCCGC
>JADGMZ010000299.1 GCA_015234495.1 Brevundimonas sp.
CCCAGCCCGGTGCCCGCGTCGCCCTTGGTGGTGAAGAACGGCTCCATGGCGCGCCTCCGGACGTCCGCTTCCATGCCCCTGCCGTTGTCGCTCACCGTCAGGCAGACAAAGGCGCCGGTCCGCGCCCGCCGCCGCCCGCCCGGCGGCAGTCCGTCGCACAGATGGGTCGACAGTCGCACCCGCCCCGGCCGGTCGGGATCGCCGTCGACCGCGTCGCGCGCATTGATGACGAGGTTGAGGATGGCGGCGTCCAGGCGCGACGGATCGGCGAGGCACAGCGGCAGTCCAGGCAACAGCTGCAGTTCGACCTCCGCTGCGGGCGCCGCTGCGTTTCGCACCAGGCTCTCCATGCCGCTGATCAGACAATTGATGTCGACCGGCCGCACCTCGATTTCCTGGCGTCGCGCCACCCCTAGCAGCTGGGCGACCAGAGCCCGGCCGCGTTCGATGGAGGCGAGGCCCTGTTCGAGGACCACCTCCGTCCGGCGGTCGGTCCCGGCCGTCTTGCCCAGCAACGACAGCGACGCCGACAGCGACTGCAGCAGGTTGTTGAAGTCGTGCGCCACGCCGCCGGTCAGCAGCCCCAGCGCCTCCAGCCGCTCGGCCTCGGCCCGGTGCGCCGCTTGACGCGCCGAACGTCGCGCCTCGCTTATCAGCAGCCCGCAGAGCAGGGCCCCCAGCGCCAGCGCCACCACCGTCACGGCGGCGACCACCGCGACGGTGCGTCGCCACGAGGCCAGCACCGCCTCTTGGGCCCGGCCGACCAGCACCACAAGCGAGGACTGCGGCACGCTGCGATAGGCGAACAGCCGCGTCTGCCCGCTCGATCCCCGGGCCTCGAAGGTTCCGGCCGGCGCGGCGCCCAGGGCGGCCAACAGGGCCGTTCGCGCCTCGGCGGCCAGGGGATTGCCGACCACGCCCTCGGCGCTGGGATGCCGGGCCACGACCATGCCGTCGCGCGACAGCACGCCGATGACGTCGGGACCGCCGAGGTCCAGATCGCGATAGGTCCGCTCCAGAAAGCGGGTCTCCAGCGCGGCCACGGCGACGCCCCGGAATCGCGCGTCGGGCCCTTCGATCCGTCTCGACACCCCCACGAACCAGGTCCCGGTCGAACGGCTGATCCACGGTCGGCTGACGAACAGGTCGCGCCCGCCCGGCTGCAGATGGGCCCGAAAATAGTCGCGGTCCGCCAGGTTGCGACGCGGCGTCGTCGGATCGCTGTCCTGGGTGATGAAGCCGTCCGGCCCGACCACGAACAGGGCGCGCACCATCGGCAGGCTCCGCAGCGACCGGCGCAGGGTCGCCTCCGCCGCCGGATCATGGCTCCGCAGGTCCGAGGTCTCGACGCGCTCGACCACGCCCTGCAGGGCCAGATCGGCGCCCAGCAGGGCGCCCTGCACATGGCCAGCCAGCAGCCGGGTCATGGCCGCGAGTTCCTGCTGCGCGCTGTCCAGCCGGCGCTGGCGATCATTGTGCGCCATCAGCGCCGCGGCCAGCACGATCAGCAGACAGGCCAGGGCGATGGCGGCGAGAAGAAGGGGCCGGAGCCGGGATCCGGAATCGCTCGAGCCGTCGCGCCGCCCCGCCGGATTACCCACGCACTCTCCCGCCCGCAGCCCGGCCCCAACGCCGGCCGGGACTGTCGACTAGAGCCGAGGACGGCCCCGGGAGCAAGCTTGACGGGGGGCGGAAGCGGAGGCGTGCACCATGCCGGTATAGCCTCGCGCATTCTGGAGCTGCACAATCAAATTGATGCCGCCGTGGCGTCTGCCGACTGCTGACGCTGACACTTCATACCCACGCAACTCCCAAGCGGAAGCGCCTTTCCGCCCATCACGGAGCGGCTTCCTGCCTGGCGCTGCTCTGAAAAAATGGTGCCGCTTAGGTGACTCGAACACCTGACCCCCGCATTACGAATGCGATGCTCTACCAGCTGAGCTAAAGCGGCCTTGGGCGCGGCGGAAGAGGGGCGCCGGCGCGAGAGGCGCTCTTTATACGCGGGGCGGGGGCTTGCCAAGCGCCTCGAACATCGCCGCCTCGTCCGGGCGGGCGGCGATGCGGATCTCGGCCGCCGGCCGGGGCCCCAGCCCCGCCGCCGCGGCCCCGGAAATGACCAGGGCGACGCGGGCCCCGATCGGGCCCCGGGCGGCCAGGGCCCGGCCGGCCCGCGGCGAATGCACCAGCACGGCGTCCCAGTCCGACGGCGCGGGCGTCCCCGTCTCGACCGCCTCGTAGACCGGCAGGCGCCGCACCTCGACCCGCCCGCGCAGCAGGCCCGGCAGGTCGCCGGCGGGCTCCAGCGCCCCGGGGGCCAGCACCGGCCCCGGCCCCGGGGCGGCCTCCGCCAGCAGGGCGGCCAGGTCGCCGACCGCGCCCGCGGCCGAGCGGACGGCGCCGAACCCCGCCTCGCGGGCCCGTTCGGCGGTGGCGTCGCCGACGGTGAACACCGGCAGGCCGCGCTCCGGCGACAGGGCGGCGAAGGCGTCGACGCCGTTGCGGCTGGTGAAGGCCAGGGCCGCGATCCCGCTCAGGTCGGGGGCCGCCTGCGGCAGGGGGCGGATGGCCAGCAAGGGCGCCGTCAGCGGCTCGAATCCCAGCGCGGACAGGCGGGCGGCGGTGCACGCCGCGCCCGGCTCGGCCCGGGTCACCCAGACGCGCCGGATCGGGCGCAGCGGCGTCAGTCTCCGGCTCCCGCGCCGCCGGCCGCCTCGCGCACCCCGGCGCCGAGCTGCAGGCCCAGGGCCCGGGCCCGGCCGGCCGCGTCGCCGGCCTCGAGCGCATCGAGCTCGCCGGCGCGGCGCCAGCGCGCCGAGCCGTCCGGCGCCAGCATCTCGGTGGTCAGCCGCAGCCGTCCCCCGGCCATCGGCGCCCATGCGGCGATCGCCGGG
>JADGMZ010000300.1 GCA_015234495.1 Brevundimonas sp.
AGCGATCCGCGAGGTGATGACCACCGACGCCCGGCCCGGGCTGGCGGCGATGACCACCCCGGTGTGGGCGCTCTACGCCTCCGACGCCGACGGCGGGGCGCCGGCGGCCATGGCCGACGCGCTGTGGGCGCGGGAGTACGCCGCCCTGCCGGGGGTGCGGCTGATCCGGGTCGACGGCAGCCGGCACTTCATCATGGCCGACCAGCCGGAGCGGTTCGCGGCTCTGGTCGATCAGTTCCTGGAGGACTGACTCGCGGCGGCGGCGGCCACGGTGGCGACATTGCCGGGCAGCTGGCAGGTCAGGAAGGTGACGTCATTCTCGGCGCCCTCCCCGAGGCCCCAGTCGAGGCAGTCGGTGGCCTGGATCGGCAGGGTGTCGGCGATAACGAGGCCGCCGCTGTCCGCGCAATCGACCTCGATGACCGGGATGTTCTGTTCGGTCACGGCGACCAGCATGGCCTCGCCGACCTCGCACTGGATGTCGGCGCGCTGGATCAGATCCCGGGCGTGGAGCCGCGCCTGGCGCGACGACATACGCCTCTCGAAATCAACCCGCCGGCCGCGGTTCATCTCACGCCGCGAACCGCCGATGCGGCTGGGCGTGGTCGCTATGATACCGGACTCGTGGGGCGCCGCGAGGACGTCCCGCGTGCTGTAGCCCGCGCCCTGGCCGGGGGTGCCGGGCAGCTGGGCGGCGGCGGGGGTCGCGAACATGGCGGCGGCGGCGGCGGCGATGGAGCAGGCCAGACGTTTCATCTTGAACCTCACGTTACGGCGTCGTCCGGGCCACTATGGCGGGACGGCGTTATTCGAAACATGCCACACACGCGGGGGTAATTGAAGCGGTTCGCCCGGACGGTCAGCTCGCGGCCGGCGCCGTCTTGACCAGCCGGCCGCCGAACTCTCCCGCGTAGGCGGTGGTGAGCAGCGACCGGAAGACGGTGGCCGGAATCGGAACCTCGTAGCCGCCCTCGACATAGGGTCCGGCCTGGAAGGGGCCGATCAGGAAGGTCAGGCCGGCCGCCTTTCCGGGCTCGTCGCCCGGGGCGAGGACGAAGGCGGTGGTGGCGGCCCGAGGGCAGGCGAAGGGCTTGCTGTCGAAGGTGATCGAAACGCCGTCCGGGACGCGCTCGCGCTTGGCGGCGTTGAGGGCCGAGCAGAGGGCCGCGTCGACCGGGGAAAGGTCGGCGCCCTTCCGGAACAGGTCGCCCAGGCCGATCTGCCGCTTCAGCGCCTTGTCCCAAAGGATGCCGCTGGTCAGGGTGTTGGGGTGGGCTCCGCCGGAATAGTCGAAGGACACCCGCTTGAGGCTGAACAGCTTGGCCGTCTCGGCGGCGGCGGTGAGGGTGACGGCGTTCTCGTATTTCGGCCGGTCGGTGGCGGCGCCCGCCTCGGTCAGATCGCCCTGGGCCCCCTCGGCGAACTGGCGCAGCTTGCGCACCTCCTCGGCGTAGAGGCGGGCGTGCAGATCGGGATGGGCCTTCAGCGCCTCGGGCAGGGTCAGGCTGACGTCGGCGTAGGGGGTCTTGTCCTCGAACCCGGGCGGAGCGGCGGCGTCGGCGGGAGTGACGAGGGCGCCCGTCTCGGTCCGGGCCGGAGCCGTCTCGGGCGCTTCGCGGTCCCGGTTGCAGGCCGCCAGGGTGGCGGCGACGGCGGCGGACAGGACGAGGAGGCGGAACGGGCGGGTCATGCGGGTGTCCTTCAAAACGTCAGCGGAACCGAGCCGAGAATGATGGCGACAAGGAGGAGGAGGCCGGCGTCGCGGTTGGATTTGAACAGGCGCAGCGCCAGGGCGCCGTCGTCGGGGCGCAGGTCGCGGACCTGCCGATACAGGTGGGCGGCCCACGGGAGCAGGGCGATGTAGAACAGCGGGCCGAGGCCGGCGGCGGCGGCGGCGCCGAGGGTGAACACAACGGTCAGTAGGTAGAAGACCCCGACGCCGCGGCGGACCCCGGCGCCGAGCCGGCGGGCCGAGGACTTCACGCCGGCCAGGGCGTCGTCCTCTATATCCTGCAGGGCGTAGATGGTGTCGTAGCCGAGGGTCCAGAAGACGCCGCCGAGGTAGAGCAGCAGGGCGGCGATGACGAGGTGGCCGTGCATCCCGGCCGCGGCGATGAGGTGTCCCTGTCCGGCGGCTTCGAGAGACCGGAACCAGACCCACAGCAGGAAGGGCAGCCCGCCCGCCGCCGCGGCGTAGCCCAGCAAGGAGCCCCAGTTGAAGGTCAGGCCCAGCCAGGCCTGTGGCCACCAGGTGATGCGCTTCATGAACGGGTAGGCGGCGACCAGTGCGAGGGAGAGGACGCCGAGCAGGACGGCGGTCAGATTGAGGGTCAGCAGGACCAGCAGGCTGACCAGGCTGCAGCCGACGATGAAGGCCCAGGCCTGCTTCACCGAAATGCGGCCGGAGGCCACGGGGCGGGCGGCCGTGCGGGCCACCCGGCGGTCGATGTCGCGATCGACGATGTCGTTGAAGGCGCAGCCGGCGGCGCGCATCAGACAGGCGCCGATCGCGAATCCCAGGAACAGCCAGGCGTCATAGAGGCCGGGGGTCTGGCGATACATGGCCAGGGCCAGGGCGATCCCCTGCCAGCCGGGCAGGAGCAGCAGCCAGACGCCGATCGGCCGGTCGAAGCGGCCGAGCCTGAGCCAGGGCTTGAGCCCCTCCGGCGCATGACGGTCCACCCAGTTCGATCCGGCGTCGGGCAGGGGGGCGGAGGTCATGGCGCAGGTTGTAGGCGGTCGGGCTGCGGGGGTGAAGGGGCGCCGGAAGGCGACAGGCGCCGCTGTGGTTGTCCCTCCCCGGGGCGGGGAGGGCGGTCGGCGCGGAGCGGCGACCGGGTGGGGGCGGCGCCATGAGCGGGGATGCCGTCGCCGGGCGGCCTGGACGC
>JADGMZ010000301.1:0-1822 GCA_015234495.1 Brevundimonas sp.
CGGCGCGCCGGGCGACAGCGGCCAGGTGCTGGCCGTCGGCGACGCCCGCCTGAGGGACCAGGCCCTGGTGGCGCTGCGCCGGGCCGCGCTCTAGACCGCCCCGGTCGGTTCGGTCCCGGCCGCCTCGGCCACGGGGGAAGCGGCCGGGGGCGACAGGTCCTCGAGCGGGGAGACATAGGCGCCCATGGCGTCGAACTCGTCGAGGAAGACCGCGCGCAGTTCGTCGGTCTCCATGATGACCTCGTGCCTGGCGCCGGGGATCTCGACATAACGGCCGCGGCCCAGCCGACGGGCGGCCCATTTGTTGGTCTGTTTCCAGACGCGATCGTCCTCGCCCGCCTGGACGATGGCGACGGGGATGCGGACTGACTTCAGCGCCTTGGGCTTGAGCGCCCGTTCGCCGGAGTCCAGCGCCACCGCCAGCCAGCCCCAGGTCGGGCCGCCGACCGCCAGGTGCGGGCAGGCGTAGAGCTGCTGACGCCATTGCTCGTAGCGGCTTTCGTCGGTGGTCAGGGCGTCCTTGTCGAAGGTGTGGTCGAACGGATCGTCAGCGTCGTCGAGCACATAGTCCCCGGCCTTGCCGTGGCGCAGGTTCCAGCGCACGGCCAGCTTGACCGACCACATCGAGCGCTTGCCGGTCTTGATGCGCAGCATCGGACTGGTCAGCAGGGCGCCCGAGAACCGATCCTCGCCGCCCTGCAGGGTCATCAGGTTGAAGGCGCCGCCCATAGAGTGGCCGACCATGATCCACGGCTTGGGCGCGCGGTCCTCGTAGGCGTCGAGCAGACGGGCGTAGTCGTCGAGGAATTCCTCGACCGCGCGGGCATGGCCCTTGAGCCGGTCCGGCAGCAGCCGCGCCGACAGCCCCTGGCCGCGCCAGTCATGGGCCAGAACGCACCAGCCGCGAGCCAGGAAGTTGCCGATCACCTCGAAATACTTCTCGATCGGCTCGGTGCGGCCGGGGCTGACGATGACCGTGCCGCGCGGCTTGCCGGCCGAGGGCGTCCAGAAGGCCGCGCGCAGGCGCAGGCCGCCGGCTCCGCGGAACCACTCCCCGGCCCCGCCCGGAGGAGCGGAGGCGCCTGGAACCCCCATCAGGGGCGCATTGGCGGCGTAGGCGGCGGCTCGGCTCACTCGGGCTTCCTGAATCTCAAGGTCATGCGGTCGCTTTCGCCGATCTCGTCGTACTTGGTCCGGTCGAAGGTGGGGTCGGGGGGCGAGCCGCGCGGCGCGGTCAGGCCCATGGGCGGCAGGGTCTCGACGCCGAAGGGATGGTCCTTGGTGTCCTTCTCGTTGGCGTTGACCTCGGAGGCGGCGACGAAGACGAAGCCGGCCTCGGCGGCCAATTGCCGGACGAACGCCTCCTGGACGTAGCCGCTCGCCGCGGTGGGGTCCTGGTCCTGCTCCGGGCCCAGCCGGTGCTGCTCGACCCCGAGGACGCCGCCGGGACGCAGGGCGGCGTAGGCGTCGGCGAAGGCCTTCTCGGCGATGCCGGCCGCCATCCAGGCGTGGATGTTGCGCATGAACAGGACCATGTCGGCCGTGCCCGCGGGGGCCACCGGGCCGGAGGTCGGCCCGAACTCCGACAGCTCGACCTCGCCGTACAGGCGACGGTCGTTGGTGAAGCGTTTGGCGAAGGCGGCGGTCAGCTGGGTCTGGGCCGGGTCGGCGCCCGGTCCGGTCTGGAAGCCCGCGGCGATGTAGCGGCCGCCGCCTTCCGCCAGATAGGGCGCCAGGATCTCGGTCCACCAGCCGCTGCCGGGCCAGAATTCGATCACCGTCATGCGCGGCTGCAGGCCGAAGAAACGCAGGGTCTCCATCG
>JADGMZ010000301.1:1832-2886 GCA_015234495.1 Brevundimonas sp.
GCGCGACCTCGTCGGGGCGCAGGTGCAGGGTGCGGGCCCGCCAGGGGCCGGCGATGGACCACTCGAGGGAGCCCTTGGGCGGGCCGTCCGGCTGGGGCGGAGGCTCGGCGGTCTTCTCCCGGTTGCAGCCCGTCAGGACAAGCAGGGCCGCGGCGCCGGAAAGCAGGTTGCGGCGCGACGTCATCGATCGCCAGACCTCGGTTCGTTCAGCCATTCACGTCCCCCGCGAGGCGCCCGCGCCATACGGTCCGTGCCCCCGCGTCAGGGGCTTAACCTTGTTCCCATGGCCGGTCAAAGCCGTTGCGGCGACGAACCGCATCAGGCCGGCTTGCGGAAACGCAGGGTCATCCGGTCGCTCTCGCCGACCGTGTCGAAGGCCGCCCGTTCGGCCTCGGTCAGCGGCGTCGGCCGGTCGTTGGCGTTGCCCTGGCGCGGGGCGGAAACGCGGGTCGGCGGCAGGGTCCAGACCCCATAGGGGTGGTCGCGATCGTCGGCCGGATTTGCGTTCAGCTCGCTGCGCGCATCGAGCTCGAAGCCGGCGGCCCGGGCGGCGCGGATCACATGGCTTTCCGGCATGTAGCCGGTCGGGGCGGTCTGGTCCGGATTCAGGCCGTCGACGCTGCGGTGCTGTTCGACCGCCAGCACGCCGCCCGGTTTCAGCGCCTTGAAGAAGGCCGCCAGGTAGGGCTCGGTCCGGCCGGCGCGATGCCAGTTGTGGAAGGCGCGGGCGACCACGACCATGTCGGCCGTCCCGTCGGCGACGCCCATGCCCTCCAGCGGCCGGTTGACGGCGACATAGGTTCCGCCGGTGGCGGCGGCGTAGGGCTCGAGGATGTTCCGCCACCAGCCCGCCCGACCGGGCTCGATCTCGACGATGACCGACCCGGGGGTCAGCCCCCAGAAGGTCAGGGTCTCGAACGGATGGCGATAGACGTCACGCGCCACGTCGGCAGCTGGCCGGGCGGTCGAGGCGATCGCGGCCTGCAGGGCGGCGTCCTCCTGGGGCGTGGGCGGCGTCATGGCGGCGCGGCGGGCCGTGCGCTGGGCCGGGGTC
>JADGMZ010000302.1 GCA_015234495.1 Brevundimonas sp.
TTCCGCACCCTCGCCCGCCTCTGCGCCGCCCTCGACTGCCGCCCCGGCGACCTCCTCGACTACGCCTTCGACCCCGCCGACCTCGACCCCGTCGAGGACGAATAGCAAAGGGGCGAAGTGGGGACACACACCACTTTCCCTTGATCCTGCGAGCCGGAAGGAAAGTGGTGTGTGTCCTCCCTTGCCCCACTTCGCCGTTTGCTGGCGATCCGCGGATTCCCACGCCAATCGCCGGCTTCTTCCTCCGTCTTTTCAGACACATCGCAGTTTCCGGGCGCGATCTTCCCGCCTGAGGAAAGACCGGGCGCACAATGGCCGCCCGGTCTTTGACAATCGAACCCTCGCCGCTCCGTCCAGGAGCCGCATCCCGACATCCCACGGGCGCCGATGTGCGCGCCGCCGTTTCCACGCGCACAAATCTGCCCCTCTCCCCGCGCGGGGCCGACCTCGCCGAAACCCCAAGCCACTGATTTTCCTCACCGGCGATGTCGACCCTGTCGACTCCGTCGACTCAGTTTCCGGCGCTCCCCGCGGCAATAATTTTCTCCCGGCCGCAAACAGGACGATGAAACCGCTGCCCGCTGCCCGCTGCCCGCTGCCCGCTGCCCGCTGCCTGCTGCCTGCTGCCTGCTGCCCCCCCCAACCCTCGCTCCCGCCCCTTGCCCCGATCCGCCGCCCGCGTTACGGACCATCAAGGCCGTCGTTATTCATCAGGCGGTGAAAAACACGAGGAAGCGATGCGGAAGATCTTCCCCGACGCGAAGAGCGCGCTGGAGGGCCTGACCTTCGACGGCATGACCGTCATGTCCGGCGGTTTCGGCCTGTGCGGCATCCCCGAACACCTGATCGCCGCCCTGCGCGACAGCGGGGTCAAGGGCCTGACCGTCATCTCCAACAACGCCGGCGTCGACGGCTTCGGCCTCGGCCAGCTGTTGGAGACCCGTCAGATCGCCAGGATGATCTCGTCCTACGTCGGCGAGAACAAGGAGTTCGAACGCCAGTACCTGGCCGGCGAGCTCCAGCTCGAGTTCAACCCCCAGGGCACCCTGGCCGAGCGCATTCGCGCCGGCGGCGCCGGCATCCCGGCCTTCTTCACCGCCACCGGCGTCGGCACCCTCGTCGCCGAGGGCAAGGAGGTGCGCGAGTTCGACGGCCGCCAGTACGTCATGGAGACCGGCCTCGTCGCCGACCTCTCGATCGTCAAGGCGTGGAAAGCCGACGAGCGCGGCAACCTCGTGTTCCGCAAGACCGCCCGCAACTTCAATCCGATGATGGCCACCGCCGGCAAGGCCTGCGTCGTCGAGGTCGAGCAGATCGTGCCCACCGGCTCGCTCGACCCCGACCACATCCACACCCCGGGCATCTACGTCGACCGCATCGTCCAGACCGTGCCCGAAAAGCGCATCGAACAGCGCACCGTCCGTCAGAGGGAGACCGCGTAATGGCCCGGACCCGCGAACAACTCGCCGAACGCGCCGCGAAAGAGCTGCAGGACGGCTTCTACGTCAACCTCGGCATCGGCATCCCGACCCTGGTGGCCAACTACATTCCGGAGGGCATGGAGGTCACCCTGCAGTCCGAGAACGGCATGCTCGGCATGGGCCCGTTTCCCTATGACAACGAGGTCGACCCGGACCTGATCAACGCCGGCAAGCAGACCATCACCGAGATCCCCGAGACCAGCTACTTCAGCTCCTCCGACAGCTTCGCCATGATCCGCGGCGGCCACATCAACCTGTCCATCCTGGGCGCCATGGAAGTGGCCGAGAACGGCGACATCGCCAACTGGATGATCCCGGGCAAGCTGGTGAAGGGCATGGGCGGGGCCATGGACCTGGTCGCCGGCGTCAAGCGCGTGGTGGTGGTCATGGATCACGCCAACAAGCACGGCCAGTCCAAGGTGCTGAAGGCCTGCACCCTGCCGCTGACCGGCACGGGCGTGGTCAGCCGCATCATCACCGACCTGTGCGTCTTTGACGTCAAGCCGGACGGGGCGGGCCTCGAACTGGTCGAACTGGCCGACGGCGTCACCCTCGACGAGGTCGCGGCGAAGACCGAGGCGACCTGGACGGTGGCGCCCGGGCTCGGCGGCTGATCTAGCCGACGTTCGCCTCGGTCCAGTCGACCATCTGGACGTTCAGATCGCGGCTGGCGATGTCGAAAGCCTCCACGATCGCACTGACCCGGTTCTCCCGCGCCCGCTGGTGCACGGTGAAGGCTTTCTCTGACAGCACGGTCCGCTCCGGATACCGCAGAATGCGGGCCCGCGCCGTCACCACCACCTCCGGCACGGCGCCCGGGGCGGCGTAGCGCGCCTCGAAGGCCTGGATGTCGATGTCCAGCGTCCGCGCCGCGGTCGAGGCTTCGCGCAGCCCGATCATCCGCACCCGGGTGGCCTGGCTCGCGAAGGCCGCTTCCAGACTTTGTTCGTACAGATCCTCGGCGGGCGACACCCAGCGGGCGCCCTTGATGTAGGCCGCCTCGAGGCCCGTCACCCCGAGGATGCGATCGCCCTTCGAGGCCTCGGGGAAGTTGATCGGCCGCAACAGCACCGGCATCGGCGAACCGGCCGCCGGCGTGTCCGGCGACGTTCCGACGTCCGATCCGAAGCGGTACAGCTGCACGGGATCCGGCGACGACAGCAGGGCGCAGGCGCCGAGCAGCGCCGCCAGGGCACCCGCCGCGGCGAGACGGGAAACAGTGCGAAGGGTCATGGCTGGACCTCGATCTCGTTGGACGGCGGGCGGCCGATGAAGTCGCGCGGGCTGCTGCGAACCTCGTCGATGAGGCCCTGCAGGGACCGCGTCGCCTCGTCGAGCGACTGGATGGTCTGTTGCAGCTGCGGCAGCGTCGTGGTTGCGAAATCGGCGACCGGCCGCTCCA
>JADGMZ010000303.1 GCA_015234495.1 Brevundimonas sp.
CGTTCCCTCCACCACTCAGCCCTACACAGGCGGAGTCTCTCTTCCCCTCCCCGGCGCTCTCCCGATCTTAACTTGCCCGCAGCGACCGGGCCGGGCGTTGATCGCGCATGATCACCCTGCTCGCCGCCGACCCGACCTGCGCCGCCGCCTTCGAGACGCTCAGGACCGAGGGTTCGGTCGAGGCCGCCTATGTGGCGCATGTCGCCTTCGTGAAGGCGGATGCGGGGGACGGAACGCCTCGCTGGTTCCTGGTCGACACCGGGGCCAACCGCAGCGCGCTGGACGCCGGGGTCGTGCGGACGCTGGACCTGCCGGACGAGGGCGGAACGAGGTTGGAGGGAACCGTCGGGGTGGTTGAGGTCTCAAGCACCACCCTGCCCCGGTTCACCCTGGGCCCTGTGACGATGCGGCTGTCACCGACCGTGTCCGACCTTGCGCGACTGGCGGGACCACAGGGCGATCCGGTGGCCGGCATACTCGGGTCCGACCTCTTCGGGGACCGGGTGCTGACCTTCGACTTCGAGCGCAGCCGGCTGGCGCTGGGTCCGCCAAGCCGGGCGGCCGCGACGGCGGCGGGATGCGGCCGCGGCGTGGCCATGACCGACGACAACGGCATTCCGCGGGTGAAGGGCGAGCTCGACGGGCGGCCGGTGGCGCTGCGCTACGACTCCGGGGCCGGGATCTTCGACAGCCCGCACCTGTGGATCAACCTGTCGCAGCCGCAGCACGCCGCGTTTCTGGACGGGCGCGACCCGGGCGAGCCGCTGCAGGTGCTGGGCGGAAGCGGGACGGGCGGCGAGGTGAGCCTGCCGGTCTACAAGGCGGACCGGTTCCGGTTGGGCGAGATCGAGTGGGCCGGGCCGCGGCTGATCGTGCAGCCCCCGCAGGGCTATTTCGCACGCCCCGAGGCGGTGGGCTTCGTCGGAAACGCGGCCTTCCGGCCGTTCGGCGTGATCGTCGTGGACTATCCGGGCGGCCGTCTGACCGTGCCCCCTGCGGACTGATCAGCAGTCGGGGCAATCGGGCAGCGGGCCGGTCTCCAGCTGAAGGGTGGTGTGGCCGATGTGGAAGCGGCTGCGGGCCAGGCCTTGCGCCTCGGCCAGCAGATTGGCGGCGTCAGGCCGGTCATGGACCAGGTGGGCGGTCAGGGCCGTCTCGGTGGTCGACAGGCCCCAGATGTGCAGGTCGTGTACCGCGCTGACCCCCGGCAAGGCCAGCAGGCCGGCCCGCACGGCGGCGACGTCGACGCCCCGCGGGGCGGCGTCGAGGGCGAGGTTCACCGAGTCCTTGAGCAGGCCCCAGGTGCTCCACAGGATGACGGCGACGATGACCAGGCTGACCAGCGGATCGATCAGGCTCCAGCCGCTGAACAGGATGGCGGCCCCGGCCACGACCACGCCCAGCGAGACGGCGGCGTCGGCCATCATGTGCAGATAGGCCCCGCGGATGTTCAGGTCCTTGTGCTGGTCCTTGAGGAACAGAAGGGCGGTGCCGAGATTGATGACGAAGCCGACGCCGGCCACGACCATGATGGTGGTCGAGCCCACGGGGGCGGGATCGCTGAAGCGCCGCACGGCCTCGAAGGCGATGGCCCCGCAGGCGAAGATCAGCAACAGGGCGTTGGCCAACGCCGCCAGCACCGTGGCCTTGCCGTAGCCGTAGGTCCTGGCCGGACCGGCCGCGCGGCGGGCGAGCCAGGCGGCGCCACCGGCCATGGCCAGGCCGAGGACGTCCGACAGGTTGTGGCCCGCGTCCGCCATCAGGGCGGTCGAACCGCTGACCACGCCGGCGCCGAATTCGACGGCCACGAAGGCGAGGTTGACCATCAGGCCGACGGCGTAGCGCCAGTCGCCGGTGTCGACCGGACCGTGGTGATGGCCCTGATGGTCGTGACCGTGGTTATGGTGATCGTGATCGTTCGCCATGACCGAGCTTTACGGCCGATAGAGGATGACGAGAAGGCCGACCACGATCAGGGCGAAGCCGAGCACCACGCCTTCATAGCGGGCCCAGCGTTCGAGCCGGAGCACCGACCAGCCGGCCCGGGCCAGCAGGGTGAACAGGGCCATGCCGAGCACGGTGCCGACGGCGAAGACGACGGTCAGGGCGGCCAGCACCGCGGCCCCGCCCTGGGCCTGGTTGAGGTAGAAGGGCAGCAGGACTTCGCCGGGCGAAAGGGCCATGGTGGCGACCAGGGCGCCGAAGGCGGCGGCGTGGGAGACCGCCGGTTCCGGGCGCTCCAGCTCCGGACCGCCGGCCAGCTGCGGCCGCCGGACCAGGGACCTGACCAGGTAGAAGCCGCCGAAGACCAGCAGCAGGGCGGCCGACAGGTGCGGCAGGAGGCCGGCGATCCAGGTGTCGAGGGCCAGGCCCGCCAGCACGATCAGCCCGCCCACCGCGGCGGTGACGGCGACATGGGCCAGCCCCGCGACGACGACGGCGGCCATGACCCGGTCGAGAGCCCAGCGCTGGGCCCGACCGACGAGGACGAAGGGCAGCCAGTGGGTCGGCAGGGCGGCGTGCAGGAAGGCGGTGGTGAAGCCGAGGCCCAGCAGGGACAGGAGCATCGTCTGATCGGGGGCGGGCGTCATCTCCGCCCCTGTAGCGTGTTACTTTATAACAGTCGAGCCGGAATCGGCCGCCGGATCAGAACAGCCAGCCGTCGTGATCGTTCAACAGGCCGATCTCGTCCGCCAGATCGCGGAAGCCGCCCTCGCCCGGATCGAGGGTGAGCATGTGGCCAGAGGCGCCGCCGAAGCCGAACGAGGGTTCGAGGGCGAGCTCGCCGGGACTGTCCAGTTCACCCGGAAGGACCAGCGGCAGATCGGCGTCCTTGGCGAGGATGAAGTCGTCGTCATCGAGGCCGGGCAGCACCTGGGCGACGTCGGCCTCCCTGGCCAGATCATGCGCCTCGCCGGAGCCCGGAAGGACCAGCGGCTCGACCGGATCGGCCCAGACCTCGGGACCGGGTTTCGAGAACGGCCGGGCTTCCTCCTGGAAACCATCGGGAGACACATGCTCGCGGCCGGCCTGGAAGAGGAAGTCGCTCCCCGCCGGTCCCGCCAGCAGGGCGTCGAGGTCGACGCCGCGCAGGATGTCGACGAAGGTCTGGTCGGAGGCGGACGCGGGCATGACGTCCTGATCGGCGTCGGGGCCGCGGCGCAGGGCATGCACGTCCGCTTCGTCGCCGAACAGCGAGTCCCGCGGGGCGAGGAGGTCGCCCGGTTTCCAGCCTGGTGCGCGGATGCTCATGACGCCCCTTCGACGGCGGCGCACTCCGGATAGCGCCGCTCGACGAGCCTAACCCCGGCGACCGGGCGGCGCAATCGCCCAAACGGCCCTGAAAGCCGGGTTTCGCGTTGACTCGGAAGGCTCGTTCCGTATATGTCGCCGCTCTTCGCCCGAGGGGGACCCCCGTCGGGCTTATTCTTTTTGCGTTTCGCTGAGGCTTCAACATGTACGCGGTGATCAAGACCGGCGGCAAGCAGTACCGGGTTCAACCGGGCGACGTCATCGTGGTCGAGAAGCTCGACGGCGAGGCCGGCTCGAACGTGTCGTTCGGCGACGTGCTGATGCTGGGCGGCGACAAGGGCGTGACCCTGGGCGCCCCGATGATCGCCGGCGCGACCGTCGCGGCGACGCTGGTCGAAACCCGCAAGGGCGAGAAGATCAAGATCTTCAAGAAGATCCGCCGTCAGGGCTATCGCCGCACCAACGGCCATCGCCAGATGGAATCGGTCCTGCGCATCACCGGCATCGAAGGCGCCGGCGAAAAGGCCAAGTGGGACGGCGAAACCTCGCTGATGACCAAGGCCGAGATGAACGCCCGCGCCCGCGGCCTGGCCCCGCGCGTCGAGGAAACCGAAGCCAAGGCCAAGCCGGCGAAGAAGGCCGCGGCCCCGAAGGCCGAAGCCGCCGAAGCGCCCGCCAAGGCCGAGAAGCCGGCCGCCAAGAAGGCCGCCGCTCCGAAGGCCGCCGCCGCCAAGGCTGAAAAGACCGAAACCAAGGCTCCCGCCAAGAAGGCCCCCGCCAAGAAGGCGGACAAGGCCGGCGACGAAGCGTAACAGTCAGACGAGAACGGGAGCAGACCTATGGCTCACAAGAAATCCGGTGGTTCGTCGCGCAACGGTCGCGACTCTCATTCCAAGCGCCTCGGCGTGAAGAAGTTCGGCGGCGAGAACGTTCTGGCCGGCAACATCCTCGTGCGTCAGCGCGGCACCACCTTCCACCCGGGTGACAACGTCGGCCTCGGCCGCGACCACACCCTGTTCGCCACCGCCACCGGCTCGGTCAAATTCACCACCAAGCGTGGCGGCCGTTGTTACGTGTCGATTCTTCCGACCGCAGAACAGGCCATGGCCGCCGAGTAGCGCGAGACCGACTGACACCCGGATCGCGCAAGGCTCGAGAGCCGCGATCCGGACCAAGGGATTATTTCCGCGGGGAGTCTGGATCACCAGGCTCCCCGTTTTCGTTTCCCCGCCTCGAAGCCGTCCGAGCCCTCCAAGGAGGCGGCGCGAACACCGAGGCCGACCCATGTGCGTGATCGAACCCTCTCCCGTCGTCGAGACGCGGCGCCTGGCCCTGCGCGCGCCCGGGGCCCAGGACGTGAGCCGCCTGGCCGCTCTCGCCAACGACGCCGACGTGGCGCGGATGACCCTGCGCATGCCGCATCCCTATTCGATCGACGACGCCGAGGCCTTTGTGCTGGCCGTCGCCGGACAGGATCCCGCTCGCGCGGCCACCTTCCTGATCGAGCACGAGGACCACGGGCCGGTCGGCGTCATCGGCCTGTTCGAGGATGGCGATCCGGCGCCGGAGGTCGGCTACTGGATCGGGCGGCCGTTCTGGGGCCGCGGCTACGCCACCGAGGCGCTGGAAGGCGCGCTGGTCTGGGCGTCGCGGCGCTGGCGGCGGCGCGCGCTGGTGGCGGGGCATTTCTCGGACAATCCCGCCTCGGGCCGTGTGCTGGAGAAGGCGGGCTTCCTGTACACCGGCGAGGTGCGCCGGGGGTTCAGCCGGGCGCGCCGGGCCGAGACCGAGACCCGGCGGATGGTCTGGCTGGCCTGACGGCGACGCCTCAGCCGAAGGCGGTCGGCCCCACGATGGCGGCGACCGCGACGGCGCCGCCGACGATGGCGACCACCGCTCCGGCGATGAAGGCCATCCAGGTGCGGGCCGCGCGCTGACGGCGCAGTCCGCTGGTCTTGACCGACCGGATGACGACGCCCGGCTTGGGCCCGAACACTTCCGAGCCGGAAATATTATGCTGGGACATGAACGCGCTCCCTGATCCACCGCCCCTTGCGGGTCAGGAGACCGAAGCGGTGCGGACAAGGCGAAACAATGGCGAACGGCGATCACCCACCGATCCGTGATCGGATGAACGGCGTTCCAGCCTCAACCGCAGAACACCAGACGGCCGCTCCAGGCGCGGTAATAGCCGCTGCGGGCGTCATAGGAGCGGTAGCGCGCGGCGCACCAGCCCATCCGGCCGGGGTCATAGTCGCCCGGGCGGTCCAGCTGGCTGCGCCAGTCGAAGGCTGGTGCGGTCGCCAGTCCGCCCGGCGGCGAGGATCACGGCGATGAGCAACGGGCGGCGCACGGTCAATCCTCCTGGGCGGCCAGGTACGCGGCCGGACGAGACGGATATGCGAACGCTTACAGGGTGACGGAGACGCGCCCGTTGCGGGTGGTGACGTGGCGCATTAGGACGACGCGATCCTCGCCGCCGGCGCTGACCGGGGCGATGATGAACCAGCCCCCGGCGGGCAGGCCGGAGAAGCTGAAACGGCCGTTCTGGCAGGTCGTCGAGCGGACATAGGAGCGATAGTCGGCGTTGGGGTCGGGCACGGTCCGGGCGCGGATGATGGCCTCCGGCACGGCCGCGCGGTCGGTCGATCCATAGAGGGTGCGGAAACGCGCGCGGGTGTAGGGCGTGTCCGGCGTCAGGCCGACCGAGCCGGTGCAGTCGAAGGCCTGGCCGCCGCGACGATAGTCGATCCGTCCGTCGATCGAGGCGGCGCCCGAGGCGGTCGACCAGGCGAAGTCCTGGGCCTGGAACACGGCCGACGTGGACCCCGGACGCGGGCCGGGGCCGAAGCCGCCGTCCATCGGCACGGTACCGCAGGCGGCCAGCGCCCCGCCGAAGGCGAGGACGGCGATCAGGGGAAGGACGGGCTTACGGGCGATCATCTGGGCAGCCATGGGCTCCCTCCGTGGCAGGCGCGGGTCGAACATCCGGATGAGACGCTGAACGCTGCGGGAAGGTCAAGGTTGCGACGCCCCGGACGGTGGTCCAAAACCTCGCGGCGACCCGGCGGAAGACCGGGTATAGGGAAGGTCATGACAGTCACGTTTGACGACATTCTGGCGGCGCGAGAGCGGATCGCCGGTCAGGTCGATCGCACCCCGGTGCGCCATTCCCGCAAGCTGTCGCAGCTGACCGGCGCCGAGGTCTGGATCAAGTTCGACAACCTGCATTTCACCGGCAGCTTCAAGGAGCGCGGCGCGCTGAACCGGCTGCTGCAACTGTCGGCCGAGGAGCGCAAGCGGGGCGTCGTCGCCGCCAGCGCCGGCAACCACGCCCAGGCCCTGGCCTATCACGGCGCCCGGCTGGGCGTGCCGGTGACCATCGTCATGCCCGAGGGCACCCCCTTCGTGAAGGCGGACGGCACCCGCGCCCACGGCGCCACGGTGGTGATCAAGGGCGCCGATTTCTCCGGCTCGACGGAGGAGGCACACCGTTTCCGCGACGAGGAGGGGATGGTCTTCATCTCGGCCTTCGACGACGCCGGCATCGTCGCCGGCCAGGGGGTCTGCGGCCTGGAATTCCTCGAGGACGCGCCGGACCTGGACGTGCTGATTATTCCGGTCGGCGGCGGCGGGCTGATCGCCGGCTCGGCCATCGCGGCCAAGGCGCTGAAGCCGTCGATTCGAATCTTCGGGGTCGAGGCGGCCATGTATCCGTCCTTCACCGCCCGCCGCCGCGGCGAACCCCCTAAATGCAGCGGCCAGACCATCGCCGAGGGCATCGCCATCAAGGCGGTCGGCGACATTCCGTTCGCCCTCGCCGATCCGCTGATCGAGGACGTGCTGGTCTGCGGCGAGGCGGACTTCGAGAAGGGCGTGGCCTTCCTGGCCACCTTGGAGAAGACGGTCGCCGAGGGGGCCGGCGCCGGGGGCCTGGCGGCGATGCTGGCCTATCCCGACAAGTTCCGCGGCCTGAAGGTCGGCATCGAACTGACCGGCGGCAACATCGACTCGCGGATGCTGGCCGTGGTCCTCAACCGCGAGCTGGTGCGTGAGAAGCGGCTGGTGGTCTACCGCATCATCGGCGACGACCGGCCCGGCATGCTGGCCAAGATGAGCGCCATCATCGGCGGTCTCGGCGGCAACATCATCGACGTGGTGCACAACCGGCTGGCGCTGGACGTCCCGGCCAAGGGCGCGGAGTTCGACATCATGGTCGAGACGCGCGGCGAGGCGCATGCGACAGAGATCAGACGAGAACTGGAAGAGGCGGGCTATGCGCTACGGATGGGCTAGGACGGCGGCGGCTCTGGCCCTGGCGGCGGCGCTGTCGGCCTGCGGCGGAGACCCTGCCCCCGGCGTGGACCCCGAGGCCGCGGCCAATCTGCGCGCGGCCGGCTTCTTCATGGAGACCAACGCCAAGGCGGACGGCGTCCGGACCCTGGCCTCCGGCGTGCAGTACAAGGTGGTGCAGGCGGGCCCGGCGGGCGGCGAGCGGCCGGACGGCAACGATCTGGTGCGGGTCGACTACGAGGGTTCGCTGACCGACGGGACGGTGTTCGACAGTTCCTTCCAGCGCGGCGCCCCGGCGGCGTTTACGGTCGAGGACGGCATTGCGGGCTCGCTGATCCCGGGCATGCGCGACGCCCTGCAGCACATGACCGTCGGCGACGAATGGCTCGTCTACATCCCGCCGGAGCTGGGTTATGGCGACAGCCAGGTCGGCGAGATTCCGGCCAACAGCGTGCTGGTCTTCCGGCTGAAGCTGCTGGAGGTCGCGCCCGTGCCGGGCGGCGCCCGGGCCCTGGATGTCGCCCACGGCTGACGGCCGGCTGAGCGGCGGGCACTCCGTCGGGCGCCGGGCGCTGGGCGCTGGGCGCTGGGCGCTGGCGCGGTTTCGGAGATTCGGCGTGCCAACAGCGCCAAGCGCGCGGAAAGAAAGCACGCCGGATCATTCGGTTAGCCGGATCGGCGCCACCAGCCGGGGCGAAGCTGTGCCAGATTATCGGAAATTCCGTGGGGAAACGTCGCTGGAGCGCCACGTTCGTCATTCGGTTTTCAAAGACCGCCACGGCGCCGACGGGCCGCTATCCGTGAAATGGGAGGGCCTCAACCAGGGTCAAGCCTGATTCCGGAATTAATTCCTATGACGATTGGGGCCCCGGACGTCTGACCGGGACCGAGACTGTCGAACAGCGGACACTCCGGACCGCTGCTGTGGGTGGAAAGCGGACTTAACGCTTTTCTGACGCGGGTTGGCTGGCGTGCAGCCCGTCTTCAGGCGTGGGGACAGGATCGTCCGGTCCAATGTGTGCGGGTCCCGTGGGAACCGGAGTGGTGAGTTCTGACCGCGTGCAGACAGCTATGGTGCGGCTCTCGTAGTAGGCGCGATAAGTCGCTGCAAACTCGGCGAGATACTGGCCTGTGTCGGGAAACCACGCGGCTTTGTCGATGAGGTTGTAGCCGTCCGATGGTCGGTCACGAAGAACGATCAAACCTGGGTGCTGACTGCTTATGGGATAGGCGCTTCTGCATTCCCCTGTGCAATACCGTCCGGCTTCCAGATCGACGTGAATAACTTGTTCGTAAGGCGTGGCCTCTGAACGCACATAGCGCGTCCCGCGACAGTTCAAATCAAATCGCATATGCATAGCCGTATCTGCGCCCGTAGCCTCAGTGGAGACTTGGGGCGAGCAGCCGGAGAGCATGGCTGCTGATGCGATGATGAGGCGTTTCATAGAAGCACTCTCACCCCGGGAACCGATGTCCGCAACGGGTCGGGAGTAGACGGTCGCCTAAGGGTGGAAAGCAGACATTCGTTTCAGCGACGTTGGCGATCCGTTCAGCAGTCCCGATCATAATCGGGACTGCTGAATGGGAGATTGCCTTGCGGAATATCGCTTCGACTGCGGGCATCGGGGCCTTGTTGCTTCTCAACGTCGGCTGCCAAGGCGGCACCCGCGCATCAGCCGAGGACATTGACTGCTTGGCGAGCTACCTGCTGCTGACTTCCAGCAGCACCGCGCCGGTCCACGACACGTTGCCCAGCCTCTCTTACTTCTATGGACGGTTGGATGCTCAAGCGTCTGAGGGCGGCTGGGAAAAGGAAGCCGTCTCACGGATGCGCAGCATGGCTAAGGACATTCCTGCGACCCAAGCTACGGCGAGGGCCTGCGATGAACGAATGGTAGCCCTCACCCGCCAGCACTCGACTTTGATCGAAGCTGAGATTCGTGGGCTCTGATTTCCGGCGGAGGTCTCCGATGTCCGCAACGGGTCGGGAGCGGACGGTCGCATGAGAGCGGGAAGCAGACGCTAGCTAGCACCACCATCGAATACGGCAGCCATTCGAGCCCGATCATAGTCCAAGAGCCACCGATCAAACTCGCCGTAGACCGAGGCAACGCTCTCAGCAGACAAGCCTTTGAGGTCCATACCTCTGTCGTCATAGACGTGGAGAAGCACGGCGGCGTCGGGGTCGAGGAGGTAGCTCACGACGGCGGCGTTGGGTTCGACCGGCATCTCGTCGGCGATGGAACACCAGAGCAGAATATCGTGTTGGCTACGGGACGCGGACAGATCGAACGCAGCCCAAAAACACCTGACGGCCTCGGGATCCTCTCCTTCGAGCCAAGGCGGTAGCCCTTCCCATGAAAGGATCGGCTGGGAAGTGTCGAACCCGATGGATGCCAGCGAGGACAGACCGGGTTTTCGCGGACGGCCAGTCAGGTCCGATGGCTCCTCTGCCCACATCACCACGGCGATCAGTCGCCGCGACGCCCGAAAAACTCTGTCGGCCACCGCGCGCGCTCGATCATAGGCTTGGCTGAACCGGCGCACCGGGTCCTCAAGATTTGAGAGGTCACCGCCAAGTTCGAACCGCAAGGAATACGGCGATTGCTCAAACGGACTTAGCCAGCCAGGACCGAGGTTCATCCTACGACCCTACCATGCCCGCCAAGGTCCGCTATGGGTCGGAAGCGGCTATTGGACCCGACTTACCTGCCCCTCCCCGTCATCCTCGGGCTCGACCCGAGGATCAGACCGTCCGGCGCCCCGTCGAAGATCGACGGTCGCGCTCGCGGGGCCGTCACCACCGCACAGCCCGCCTCTCGCCTCTGATCCTCGGGTCAAGCCCGAGGATGACGACGACGGCGGGTGGATTCCCGGACCCTGTCATCCCGGCCAAACCGCGCCAGACCCTGCCATCCCGTGCACCCTGTTCGAGCCACGACGCTTTGGCGGAGAGCCAATGGGCCGAGGGATCACGCGAAGAGATCATGCGCCCGCCGGCGGCCCCGCGCTGACACTGGCGCGAGGACGGCTCCCACGCGGGCGGGCCACGCCGCCCCACGACCGATCCTGACGCACCGCCGCCCTACACTGCGCTGGATCGGTCTTTGACATCGTTGCACAGCATCCCTCTCGCCCGGGATCGGCTGCTCAAGAGTGTCGGGATGGCAGGGTTTGGCGATTTTTCAGCGACAGGGTCAGTCGGCGCGGAACTGCAGCTCCGCCAGCCGGGCGTACAGCCCCCCGCGCGCCATCAGCGCCGCGTGGGTCCCCTCCTCCACCACCTGGCCGTCGTCCATCACCACGATCCGGTCGGCGCGCAGCACGGTGGCGAGGCGGTGGGCGATGACGAGGGTCGTGCGCGTCGACATGGCCTTGTCGAGCGCCGCCTGCACCAGCCGCTCGTTCTCGGCGTCGAGCGCCGAGGTCGCCTCGTCGAGCAGCAGGATCGGGGCGTCGCGGACCAGGGCCCGGGCGATGGCCATGCGCTGGCGCTGGCCGCCGGACAGGCTCTTGCCGCGTTCGCCCAGCGGCGTGTCGAAGGCTTCCGGCAGGGCTTCGATGAAACCGAGGGCCTGGGCCTCGTCGGCCGCCGCCTTGACTTCATCTTCTGTCGCAGCCTCCCGGCCGAAGCGGATGTTTTCCATGGCCGAACCCGAGAACAGCGGGGCCTCCTGCGAGACCCAGGCGAAGCGGTTCCGGACGGCGACCGGATCGGCCTCGCGCACGTCGACGCCATCCACCGACACCACGCCGGACTGGGGGTCGTAGAAGCGCAGCAGCAGGCGGAAGACGGTGCTCTTGCCCGCGCCCGAGGGCCCGACCAGGGCCACGGTCTCGCCGGGCCGCACGGTCAGGGAAAAGCCCTTCAGCGCCGGCAGGTCGGGCCGCCCGGGATAGCTGAACTGCACCGCCGACATCGACACCTCGCCGACCGGCGGCTCGGGCAGGGCGCGCGGCGCGGCGGGCGGCGCGATCGACGGCGTGCTGCGCATCAGCTCGTCGATCCGCTCCATGGCGCCGGCGGCCTTCTGCACGTCGCCCCAGCTCTCCCCCAGCGCCCCGACCGCGCCGGCCACGAACACCGCCAGCAGCACGAACTGCAGCAGGGCCCCGGGGCTCATCCGCCCGGCGATGACGTCCTGCGCGCCCAGCCACAGCACCAAGGTGACGCCGCCGAACATCACGGCGATGACCAGGGCGGTCATCAGGGCCCGGGCCCGGATACGGGCCAGGGAGACGCCGAAAGCGTCCTCGACCGCCTCGCCGAACCGGTCGATGGCGCTCTTCTCGCGGCCGAAGGCCTGTACCGTCTCGATGGCGTCGACGCTCTCGCCGGCGAAGCCCACGGCCCCGGCGAACCGGTCCTGCGAGGCCACGGTCAGCCGGCGCACCACCCGCCCGAACAGGAACAGCGGCCCCAGCAGCAGCGGCACCACCAGCATCACCAGCCCGGTCAGCTTGGGGCTGACCACGAACAGCAGGATGGTCCCGCCGATCAGGGTCAGGAAGTTGCGCACGGCGTAGGACACCGAGGTGGTCAGCAGGGTCTCGACCAGGGCGATGTCGGTGGTCAGCCGCGACAGCACCTCGCCCGTGCGCATGCGCGCATAGAAGGCCGGATCCAGGGTCAGGATGCGCTCGAACAGCCCCTTGCGCACGTCGGCGACGACGCGCTCGCCGGTCTTGGTGACGAAGAAGTAGCGCACCGCCGTGGCCAGGCCGAGGAACAGGGCGTTGGCCGCCAGCACCAGGAACCACAGGTTCAGCTGCTCGCCGCCGTTCTCGAAACCGTTGTCGATGGCGCCGCGCGCCGCCACCGTCAGGGCCAGGGAGGCGGCCGTGGACATCATCAGCCAGAAGACCGCCATGGCCATATGGCCCTTGTGCCGCAGGGCGTAAGGCATCAACCGGGCCAGCGGGCGGATGTCGCGCCGCTTGGCCCGCCGCGCCCCGGCCTCGCCCATCTGCTCGGCCAGCAGGGCGCCGGCGCCGGGCCGTCCGTGGGGGTCGGCGGCGTCGGGAGCGGAGGCGGTCGTATCGGTCATGGCCGGGCCTCTTGCCCCGGAACGGCCCCCGGTGTAAACGCCGCCGCTCATTCCCGCCGCCGCCCGGCGGGTTTCTCATTTTCGCGCACAGACGGTCGGCATCGTCACCGCGCAGAGACCGGACAACGACCATGAAGGCCGATACCCACCCCGACTACCACTTCATCACCGTGACGATGACCGATGGTACGACCTACCAGACGCGCTCGACCTACCAGAAGGAAGGCGCCGTCCTGAACCTGGACATCGATCCGCTGACCCACCCGGCCTGGACCGGCGGCAACCAGCACCTGATGGACCGCGGCGGTCGCGTGTCGCGCTTCAACAACAAGTTCGGCGGCTTCATCAAGAAGTAAACGGTCTGGCTTTCGGGCCACACCCGCGTCGCAGACGATCACGAAGGCGTCGGTCCCCGGGCCGGCGCCTTTCTGTTTCCCCGGAACGCCGATAACATGACGGCGTTGGACCACCGGGGCGGGAACGCAGGTCCTGCGTGGAAACGGGCAAGAGCAGCAGTGATGAATCGACGGCAACTGGGTCTGGGCGCGGCGGCGGCGGCCCTCGCGTCGGCAAGCGGGCTGGCCGCGCAGGCGCAGACCCGCGATCCGTCCGCCATCGCCTTCTACGACAGCTTCAACGACCAGCTGGCCCGCCTGCCCTCGACCATCCAGCCGGACGTCCGCGCCTTCTATGAGATGAACGGCTGGCGCCCTGTGTGGACGCCGGAGCGCCTTCGCGGGCTGCAGGTCGCCGCCGGCCGGGCCGAACGCCACGGCCTGTCCCAGAGCGACTTCTTCGACTTCGACGCCCTCGCCGCCGACCGCATGTCGGCCGAGATGCGCACCACGGCGGCCGCCCTCGTCTACGGCCGCGTGCTGGCCGAGGGCCGGGTCCGGCCCGAGACGGTCGAAGACCTGTGGGAGATGCAGAAGAACCGCGTCGATCTGCCGCTCGGCCTGAATGACGCCCTGGCCCAGAACCGGCTGGTCGACTGGTACGAGGGCCTGGCCCCGACCGACATCGGCTATTCCAAC
>JADGMZ010000304.1 GCA_015234495.1 Brevundimonas sp.
CCCAGGTTGAAAGGCGCCCGTCCACCAGCTCGCGCTTGATCTCCAGCCCCACGAACAGGAAGAAGATCGCCATGAGCGCATCGTTGATCCAGTGGAGGACCGACAGACCGCCGACATAGCTGTTCAGGGTGGCGAAGTAGAGGCCCGATGCGGGCGAGTTCGCGATCAGCATCGCAAGCGCTGCCGCCACCATCAGGACTATGCCGCCCGCTGACGAGCTTTCCGCCAGTTGCCGGACGATCGAGGCGGGGGCGGTGGGAAGGTGAGTTGGACGCGGCTGTGCCAAGGTAGCGTACTCCCGGAAAAGGGTCTGAACCATTCTCCGTATTCGGGTGAAAAAAGGACCCGGGCGCACGCAGCACACGCCTGAGGATTCGGATACCGCCTTCGCCGGCCCGTTTCAAGCGAAGGTCGACCTGGCTCAGCCGGTGCGAACGCGCGTCCTGGTAACGCGGCAAACGTGGATGGGGGCAACCGGTTCATCGCGGTTCGGCGTGCGCCCGGCCGTTCCGGTCTCGGGCACATCTGGCTTGTGGGGCGTGAGGCCTGAAACCCGGCGGCACCCGGAGGCGGTAAGCCTGCGGGCGGCGTGTCATTACGGAGACAGTACGTAGTTTACGGACAATACAGATCGAGAAGCAACGTGCATATTGCCAACACTATAGGCGATGTGACCTGAAAGTTACTTGCCGCATTGGTTTCGACGCCAGGTTTGCTTTGACATGTTTCTTGAACAGCGGCGGCCTTCTTCTTCTGCCCGGAGCAACCGGTCAGTCAGGACGGTCGACACGCGACAGAACAGCGGAGGAATGCTCATGCGGCCGGTCTGGAGCTTTGTCCCCTTCCTATCCGCCGGTATTCTGGGGATCAGTTCCACGGTGGCCCACGCACAGGCGGCAGAAGCGTCCGCTGAGGACGTGGAGGCGCTCCGGGCCAAGGTCGAACGCCTTGAAAGTTCGCTCAACCAGCTCCAGCAACGGCTGGAGGCCGCCGAGGGCCGGGCGGCTGCCGGGGCGACAGCTGGGACAGCTGCGACAGCTGCGACGCCCGCGAATGGCACTGCCACGGCTGCGACCCCGCCGCCGAGCTGGGCCGTCGACTGGTCGGCAAGCGCCAGCGAGATCGCCGTCCACCCCGGCGAGGCGCCGCCGCCCCGCCGCACGAGCCGGGATGAAATGACGGGCGTCGCCCGCGTCGATACGGCGCCGCCGCCCAACAACCCGGAGCTCACCGGGTTCATCTCCATTCCGGGCACGCAAACGATGGTGCGGTTGAACGGGTTCGCCCGGATAAACGCGATCTACGACCTGATGCCTGCCGGCAATGAGCAGATCTTCGTCCCCTCGTCCTTTCCGATAGATGGCGGCAACGGGAAGAACGCCCGCATCAGCGCGAACTCGACGCGCCTGAGCCTGGAGGTGCGGCGACCGACCCGGCTGGGTCCGCTGCGTATCTATGTCGAGAATGATTTCTATGGCGGGAACAATACGCCGGGTTTCCGGCTGAGGCAGGCCTCGGCCCAGGTCGGCAACTTCTACGGCGGCTACGGTTTCAGCGCGTTCGTCGATACGGATGCCTATCCCGACACGCTCGATGACGAAGGTCCGGTCGGCCTCGCTTTCCTCAGGACTGCCTCCGTCCGCCACATCGTGAAGGTAAGCCCGGGCGTGACGGCCACCATCTCCGTCGAGAACCCGTCGTCCGAGATCCTCAACCTTCCTGCGGCAGCCACCGACGAGCAGGTCATTCCGGACTTTGTCGGCGCTCTCCGGTTCGAAGGCGGCTGGGGCCATATCCAGGGTGCAGGCGTAGTGCGCAGCATCGGCTATCGTTGGCAGGGCAATGACCACAACAGGATCGGCTGGGGCGTGAACCTGTCCTCCCTGTTTGAACTGGGCACCGATTCCATTCAGGCGGGCGTCACCTATGGCGATGGCATTGCCCGCTTCATCAACGACATGGGCGGGCTTGGCTATGACGCGGTGATCCGGCCGGACCTGACGCTCAGGACATTGACCGCCTATTCGGGCTTCATTGGCTACACCCATTTCTGGAGCCCGCACTGGCAATCGAACATTACCGGCAGCATCGCGGTGCTGGAGCGTGACCGCTTCCTCCCCGACACGGCCTATCGCCGCAGCACCTATGGCGCAGCGAATGTGATCTACCAGGCGAATTCCTTTATCACGGTCGGCTTCGAGACGCTCTACGGGCGGCACAAGCTCCAGAACGGGGACGATCATGATGCCGTCCGGCTTCAGACGAGCGTGAAATATGATTTCCAGAAGTAGTGGGGCCACGACCATGGCTGGGACGTAAGGACGGAGACAGGGAAGCAAAGGGGGAGAGAACAGGGCCGGCAGGGGCTGGGCGGGCACAGTGGCGGAGTTCGGGAAGTGACGTCCGAGGTCGTGAAGGCACAGTATCCCGCAGCCCCCGGCATACGGCGCAGGGCCGCACGAACCGGACCTGATCGTACGCGCCTGATCTGCGTACTGCCGTTCCTATGGTCAGCCCTTCCGGTCGCCGCGCAGGCGCCGGATGTCGCGCCCGCGGAGGACGTCGCCATGAGCTTCGGGGCGGCGCACCGCAGGCTGGATGCGGTCTCGCCGGCCCTAAACAGCGCAAACTACGCCGTCGATGCTGCCCGCAACACCGAACGCGCCGTCAGTACGCTTGACCGGCCACTGGTGACCGTGTCGGCCCAGTATCTGGAATATCAGAAGACCTTCGCTGTCGATCTCACCGGCCGCAAGCAGGAAGCGATCGGGGAAGCGCGCGATTTCCTGTCCGGCCTTCCCTCCACACTGCCGCCGGCTTTCCGGGAGATTGCTGCCGATATTGTCGGCCGGATC
>JADGMZ010000305.1 GCA_015234495.1 Brevundimonas sp.
GGTCTTGGCCTTGCGGATCTTGGCGACGATGGAGTCGGCGTCGTCGGTCAGATTGATGCGCGAGGCCAAGACCGACCCGGAGCCCCTGCCGGATACCGCCGAGGGCCTCGACGCCCGGCCGGAGGCCAAGAACCTGGTGACCATCTACGCCGCCCTGGCCGACGAGACCCGCGAGCAGGTGCTGCGCGAGTGGGGCGGCAAGGGCTTTGGCGCTTTCAAGCCGGCGCTGGCCGAACTGGCCGTGGCTTCCATGGCGCCGGTCACCGCCGAGATGCGCCGCCTGATGGACGACCCGGCCGAGATCGACCGGGTGCTCAAGGACGGCGCCGACCGCGCCGCCGCCATCGCCGATCCGGTGGTCGACGAGGTCAAGAAGATCGTCGGCTTCTGGAGGGCTTGATGCTGCATCTCCTCGTCGCGCTCGCCGTGGTTCCCGCCGTTCAGGAGGCTCCGCCCGAGGCCCCGCGGCGGGCGCAGGTCGGCGAGCTGATCGTGTCCAACGGCGGCATGATGGCATGGGACGGCGGCCAGGTGCTGTTCGAGGTCGAGAACGGAGGCGCCGAGGCCGACCGTATCGTATCGATCGCCACCCCGGCGGGAACTGTTGGCGAGATCATTCTGCGCACGATCGCGGTGAACAGCGAGCGATCTGCGGAGGGCGACCTCTCGATCAGACCGGGCCGCACGCGGGTCTTCGCCAACCTGACCGCCGTCGGCCCGGACAGGCGGCAGCCCTTCCAGACGACGGTTGCGGTGGTGTTCGAAAGGGCCGGCGAGGTCACCATTCTGGCCACGCCCGTCGCACCGGCTCCCCATCCGCGACCCCCGGGTGGGCAGTAGGGGCGGCCTTCGGGGATGGAGGCCAGGAATATCGCCCACCCGCTCGACCGTCCCGTCTGGAGCGCCCTCACCACCCGCCTCGCTCCGCTGGCGATCCGGGCGGAGCACGAGGCTGGCGCGGCGGTGCGTCTGGACCCCGACATCGGCGTCTTCGCCGCCGCCGCCGATGTGTCTGCCGACAGCCGGGCGGCCCTCGACGACCTCTGCCGCCGCTATCCGGGCGCGGGTCTGGTCGAGCCCGAGGGAACGCCGATCGCGGCCGTCCTGCCCGACCTCCCGGCCGTCTCGCGCGCATCCTGCGTGCAGATGACCGCCGCCGCCCTGACCGCCGGCGAGCCCGGCGACCTCGACGTCCTGACCCTGTCCGAAGCCGATGCCGAGGAGATGCTGGCGCTGGCCACCCTGACCCGCCCGGGTCCATTCCGGAAGGGCACGCTGCGGCTCGGCGGCTTCGTCGGCGTGCGCCGCGAGGGCCGGCTGATCGCCATGGCCGGCGAGCGGATGAAGGTCGACGGCTTCAGCGAACTCAGCGGCGTCTGCACCCATCCCGACTTCCGCGGACAGGGGCTCGCCGGCGCGCTCAGCCGGATTGTCGTCGCCCGCATTCTCGGGCGCGGCGAACAGGCCTTCCTGCACGCCTACGCCGATCACGCGGCGACCATCGCCTTCTACGAGGGTCTCGGGTTCAGCGTCCGCGCGCGGATGACCTACACCGTCCTGCCTTAGGCGGCGCGGTCCAGCCGCGCGATGAAGAAGCCATCCAGCCCGCCCTTCTCGGCCCACATCGAGGGCAGGATGCGCAGCCAGCCTTCCGGCGTCAGGGCTTCCTCGGGAGCGCCCAGATCCGCGGGCACAGCGGCGACCGTCTTGAACGCCGGGTTGCGGCGCAGGAAGGCGATCACCTGGGTCTCGCCCTCCTCGCGCTCCAGCGAGCAGACGCAATAGACCAGCCGGCCGCCCGGCTTGACCCGCTCGGCGGCGGCGTCGAGCAGCCGGTGCTGCACGTCGGCCAGCTTGGCCACGTCGGCGGGCTTGGTGGCGCGCAGCACCTCGGGATTGCGCCGGAAGGTGCCGGTCGCCGTGCAGGGCGCGTCCAGCAGCACGGCGTCGAAGCTGCGCGGGTCATCCCAGTCCTCGGCCGGAGTGGCCACGACCTCGGCGGTCAGCCCCGTGCGGGCGAGGTTGGCGCGCAGCCGGTCCAGCCGCTTGTCGGAGCGATCGAGCGCGACGACCGAGGCCCCGGCGGCGGCCAGCTGCAGGGTCTTGCCGCCCGGCGCGGCGCAGAAGTCGACGACGCTCTCGCCGGCCTTCGGCGCCAGCAGACGCGCCGGCGTGGCGGCGGCGGCGTCCTGCACCCACCAGGTCCCGTCGTCGAAGCCGGGCCAGCCGGCCAGGTCGCCGCGGCGGCCGGTGCGCACCGTTCCGCCCGGCAGGGCCTCGCCGTCCACCGCCTCGGCGACGGCGGCGGGATCGACGCCCGGCCGGACGCTCAGGTCCGTCGGAGGCTCCTCGCGGGCGGCCAGCGCCAGCCCGGCCAGGGCCGGCTCGCCATAGGTCGCGCGCCAGCGGGCGGCCAGCCAGTCGGGCAGGTTGGACTCGGCCGTGGTCAGACCCGGCCCCTCGCGCTCGACGCCGCGCAGCACGGCGTTGACGAGGTTCTTGTACGGCCGCGTCCTGGGGTCGCGCTCGGCCAGTTTGACGGCGGTGGAGACGGCGGCGAAGGCCGGCGTGCCCAGCACCAGAGTCTGGGCCAGGGCGACGCGCAATATGGTCCGAACCGCCAGCGGCGGGGCCTTCTGCAGGCGGCGGTCGAGGATCTGGTCGATCTCTCCCAGCCGGCGCAGCGCCGCCATGGCCGTGGCGCGCGCGAAGGCGCGATCCGGCGCCGGCAGGGCCGCGACCTCGCGGAACGACAGGGCCGCGTCCAGCCCCCCGCGCCCTTCCAGGGCGGCGTTCAGCAGCACCCCGGCGGCCTGGCGCGCCTCGACGCCGATGTCGGCGGCCTCGTCGCGGG
>JADGMZ010000306.1 GCA_015234495.1 Brevundimonas sp.
GGCGACCATCGGCATCGCCGAGCCGGGCTCTCGGCTCGAGGTCGTCTATCTGCGTGCCGTGCGCGAGGGCCGCGCGACCGTGGAGGTCGAGTCGCCGGGTGACCGTTCCGTGGTTCTCGGCGCCGAGGTGGTGGCGGCGCGAGGTCTGAGCGCCCGGGCCGGTACCGACGGCCTTCAGGTGTTCGCGGTCGAAGGGGGATCTGTCGCCGCCGCTGCTGGACTGGAGGCGGGCGACCTCATCCGGCTGGTCGACGACACCCCGGTCCGGGGCCTGGACGATCTGGCCGAGGCCCTTGCCGGCGACGGCCAGCGGATTCTCTCGCTGATGCGCGGCGGCGAACCGGTCGAGGTCATCCTGCCTTGACCCCGGCGCCGCCGGGCGCCGGACAGCAAAACGCCCGCTCAGCCGGAGGGGGGAGGGTGGCGGAGCGGGCGTCTCGCTTGGAGGAAGCATCGACCCGCCGGAGCCCTTGAATGGAGTGATCCAGGGGGGCTGGGGGGGCTGTTCAGGATCCGGGATCGCTCCGGGCCCCGACGAGCCGATGGGTCTGGTGTCGCCCCCCAAGGGGGCGGACGATGGGCGGAACCGCGGCTATTTCGTGTTCCGGGCGATTTCTTCGGCGAGTGGCGTTCGAAGCACGCGGATCGACCGCGCGAACCCGCCGCCGGGACTGGCCTTTCCCGCCTATCCGCCTACGATCGGGCCATGAGCGACGCCGCCGATTTGCAGTCCGCGCCCGGTCCGGTCTTCTTCGACCGGCGCGAGCTGGACCTGATCCTGAGGGTCTACGGACGGATGGTGGCGGCAGGCGAGTGGCGCGACTACGCCATGGCCGGACATCGCGACGTCGCCGAGTTCGCCGTCTTCCGCCGCTCGGGCGACGCGCCCCTCTATCGCATCGAGAAACGCCCCGCCCTGCGCCTCAAACAGGGCCAGTGGGCGGTCATCGGCGAGGGCGGGATGGTGCTGCGCCGCGGCCGGGATCTGGCCCAGGTGCTGCGCGTCTTCGACAGCCGCCGCTTCACCGTCGTCGAATAGAAAAGGGCCCCGGCGTCTCCGCCGGGGCCCTTCAGGTCTGGCCTGCCGCCCTTCGGGCTGTTTGAGGCCATCGCGCCCAGCAGGTCGGGACCGCGTCCCGACCGTTAGCGCCTCATCAACGCCGGCCGCCGAACAGCATCAGCAGGAACTGGAACATGTTGATGAAGCTGATGTACAGGCTCAGCGCGCCGTAGCTGGTCGCCACGCTCATCGCCGTCTGGTTCCCGCCCAGGGCGTAGTAGGTCATCTTCAACCGCTGGGTGTCGTAGGCGGTCAGGCCCGCGAAGATCAGCACGCCGGCGATGCTGATGATCATCTGCATCATTGAGCTTTGCAGGAACATGTTGACCACCATGGCGATGATCAGGCCGATCACCCCCATGATCAGGAAGCTGCCGATGCCCGACAGGTCCTTCTTCGTCGTGTAGCCGAACAGGCTCAGCGCGCCGAAGGCCGCGGCGGTGATCAGGAAGGTCTGGATCACCGAGGCGCCGGTGTAGACCAGAACCACCGTGCCCATCGAGGCGCCGATCAGGGCCACGATCAGCCAGTACAGCGCGCTCGCGCCGCCGGCGGTCGGGTTCTTCATCACGAAGTTCGATCCGAGGATCAGCACCAGCGGCGAGAAGGCCACGATCATGCCCAGCAGGGTGAAGCCGGTCAGGCGCTCGACCCCGTCAGGGAAGACCTGGGTGGCGAACATCAGATCGCGGACCGGCGGATAGGAGCCGGTCAACCAGGCGAGGGCGGCCGAAACCAGCAGGCCCAGCGCCACCTTGTTGTAGACGCCCAGCATGAAGCTGCGCAGACCCGTGTCGACCGACATGTCGGCGGACTGGGGAAGCGGCCGGGCGTAGCCGTTGTTGAAGTCGCTCATCGCGAGTTCGTTCTCCTTGTGCGCCGGGGATCAATCCCGGCCTTGGGCCAAATATCGGGGTCGCACAGGCTGGACGCAAGGAAAACCGGACTTGGGCGGTCGGGTTTCACCCGCTACGAACGGTCGCATGATCCGGCTGTTCACCGCCCTGTCGATGCCCGACGACGTCGCCGATGTCCTGGAGCGGCGTCAGTCCGGCCTGCCCGGCGCGAAATGGCGATCGCGCGAACAATTGCACCTGACGCTGGCCTTCTACGGCGAGATCGAGGAACGGCGCGCAGACGACCTGGCGGCCGAGCTCGGCCGCGCCGCCTCGGGCGGACCGTTCGAGATCGCCCTGCAGGGGGTCGGGGCCTTCGGCGACAATCACCGCAGCCACACCCTGTGGGCCGGGGTCGAGGCCAACGACCGGCTGTCGGTGCTGGCCGGCCGCTGCCGCGCCGCCGGCGAGCGCGCGGGCGTGGTCATGGAGCGCCGCGACTATCGCCCGCACGTGACCCTCGCCTATCTCAAGCCGCAGACCAATCCGGATCGCATCGGCGCCTGGATCGCGGGCCACAACCTGCTGCGTTCGCCGCCGATCCGGGTCGACCGTTTCGGCCTGTGGTCCAGTGTCCTGACCCAGGATGGCAGCCACTACCAACTGGAGCAGGAGTACTGGCTTTGACCGCACCCGTGATCGAGACCGCCCGGCTGACGCTGCGCCCGCCGGCGATGGAGGACTTCCCCCGCTGGGTGGAACTGATGGGGCACCCCGAGGCCTCCAAATTCATCGGCGGGCCGATGCCCCCCGAGACCGCCTGGCGGGGCTTCATGACCATGGCCGGGGCGTGGAGCCTGACCGGCGTCGGCATGTTCTCGCTGATCGAGCGCGACAGCGGCCTGTGGCTGGGCCGGATCGGGCCTTGGACGCCGCTGGGCTGGCCGGGAACCGAGGTCGGCTGGGGCCTGCACCCGGACGCCCAGGGCAAGGGCTACGGCGTCGAGGCGGCGACGGCGGCCATCGACTACGCCTTCAACGTTCTGGGCTGGACCGAGGTCATCCACTGCATCGATCCGGACAACACGCCGTCGCAGCGGCTGGCCGAGCGGCTGGGCTCGCGCAACCTCGGCCCGACCCGCCTGCCGCCGCCGTTCGACG
Source organism: Brevundimonas sp. (assembly GCA_015234495.1). Lineage (GTDB taxonomy): Bacteria > Pseudomonadota > Alphaproteobacteria > Caulobacterales > Caulobacteraceae > Brevundimonas. The sequence continues at coordinate 3,058 of JADGMZ010000306.1, forward strand.
CCCTGGCGATCGATCGCTGGGGCCAGTCCCGCGAGCAGTGGCGCGCTCGCCGCGGATCGTGAACCCGTGCGACCGTTTCGCGCGTTTCATGCTCAAGCTTTGCCCCGCCGTCGCCATCGGCTAGGCAGGAAGCAGTCATGACGAGGAATGGACGGATGCGGGTTCTGGTTCTGGGCGGCGACGGATTCTGCGGCTGGCCGACGGCCTTGCACCTGTCCGCGCAGGGCTGGGAGGTCCTGATCGTCGACAACCTGAGCCGGCGCAACATCGACAACGAGCTGGAAGTCCAGTCCCTGACCCCGATCCGGACCATGGGCGAGCGCATCGCCGCATGGAAGGAGGTCTCGGGCAAGACCATCGAGTTCGTCAACATGACGGTCGGCAAGGAGTTCGACCGCCTCGTGGCCCTGATCCGCGAATGGAAGCCGGACAGCGTGGTCCACTTCGCCGAACAGCGCGCCGCGCCCTATTCGATGAAGTCGGCGCGGCACAAGCTGTACACGGTGGACAACAACCTGAACGCCACCAACCACCTGCTGGCGGCGATCGTGGAGAGCGGGCTGGACGTGCACCTGGCCCACCTCGGGACCATGGGCGTCTATGGTTACACCACCGCCGGGCTGCGCATCCCGGAGGGGTATCTGAAGGTCACGGTCGACACCGACCTGGGGCCGACCGAGCAGGAGATCCTGTTCCCGCCCAACCCGGGCTCGATCTACCACATGACCAAGACCCAGGACGCCCTGCTGTTCCAGTTCTACGCCAAGAACGACGGCGTCCGGATCACCGACCTGCACCAGGGCATCGTCTGGGGCGCCCAGACCGAGGAGACCCGCCAGGACGAGCGGCTGATCAACCGCTTCGACTATGACGGCGACTACGGCACGGTGCTGAACCGCTTCCTGATGCAGGCTGCGGTGGGCTATCCGCTGACGGTCCACGGCACGGGCGGGCAAACGCGGGCCTTCATCCACATCCAGGACACGGTGCGCTGCGTCGAACTGGCCCTGAAACACCCGCCCAGGGCCGGCGAACGGGTCAAGATTCTCAATCAGATGACCGAGAGCCGGCGGGTGCGCGACCTCGCCGCCCTGATCGCCGGCATGACCGGCGCCGAGGTCCACAACGTCCCCAACCCCCGGCTGGAAGCCGACGAGAACGAACTGGTCGTCGCCAACGACCAGTTCCGCGAACTGGGCCTGAAGCCGATCACCCTCGCCGAGGGTCTGATGCAGGACGTCACCGAGGTGGCGCGCCGCTACGCCCACCGCGCCGACCTGACCAAGGTGCCCTGCGTGTCCAGCTGGAACAGCAAGCGGGCCGAGGCCCTGAAGGACGACGCCGTCGTCGTCGCCCCCTCCCCCGCCCACGCCCGCTCGGCCTGACCGCGCCGGCATGAAGACCGGCGGCGCGCAATCTGACCCGCTCCCGAGGTTGCTGGTCTTCGGCGGCGGCTGGCTGGGGAAGGCGGCCGCGCGCGAGGCGGTCCGCCGCGGCGGCGCGGCGGCGCTGACCAGCCGCGACCCGGGACGCCGGGCGGCCCTGACGACGGACGGCTTCGAGGCCATGGATCCTGACGATCCGGCTGCGCTGGACGCCGCCGTCGCCGACGCCACGGCCCTGCTCGTCACCGCCCCGCCCGAGAGTGACGGCTGCCCGGGCCTGAAGCGCCTTCTCCCCGCCCTGACCCGCACCGGCGCCTTTCCCGACTGGATCGGCTACGTCTCCTCGACCGCCGTCTACGGCGACCGAGCCGGCGGCTGGGCCTTCGAGGACGACCCGCTCCACGCCGCCTCGCTGGAGGGCGCCCGCCGGGTCCGGGCCGAGCGCGACTGGCTGGACGCCGGGCGCGGCATGGGGCTGACGGTGCAGATTTTCCGCCTGCCCGCCCTGTACGGCCCCGGCCGCTCGCCGATCGACCGCATTCGCGACGGCACGGCCCGCATCGTCCGCAAGCCCGGACAGGTGTTCAACCGCATCCATGTGGACGACGCCGTCGCCGGCCTGTTCGCCTCCATGGCCCGGCCGCACCCGGGTCGCGCCTACACCCTGTGCGACGACGAGCCCGCCCCCGCCGACCTGGTCATGGAAGGCGCCGCCCGCCGTCTGGGCCTGCCGCGCCCGCCCGAGGTCGATCTGGACGACCCATCGGTGTCCGACGCCATGCGGCGCTTCTATCTGGACTCCAAACGCCTCTCGAACGCCCGCGCCAAGGCCGAACTGGGCTGGCGGCCGCGCTATCCGACGTGGCGCGAAGGGCTGGAGGCGATGCTCGCCGACGCCGATACATAGTCGACACCGGCCCAATACATTTCCGGCGATACATCCGTGACACTGGTGGCCGCGACAAGCGCGACATCCGGACAGGCGCGACATTGCCCCCCATCACCGTCATCCTCGAGCTTGACCCGAGGCTCAGACGTGGGAGCGCCCTGTGCGTCTGAGATGGCCCGACGAGCGCGCCCGCGCCCCTGTCACCGAGCACCGGACGGTCTGATCCTCGGGTCGAGCCCGAGGATGACGGATAGACCGGGGCGATCCCCTAGAACGGCAGGATGTTCCGCTGACGGCTGTAGGCCATGGTGCCCACATTGGCGCCCAGCCGCAGGCCGACGCCGGTGCGGATCGGGGCCAGCACGATGCCCTCGGCGCTCTGGTAGTTCACCCCCAGCCCGCCGACCAGATAGGCCGACCCCTCCACGCCGGGGTAGCGGCGGTAGATCATGTCGGGGTGGTAGAGGCCGTACACCAGGGTGAACACCCGGCTGGCGTTGCCGCCGACGTCCCAGCCGATCGAGATGCCCTGCCAGAACACCTCCTGCGAGGCCGACAGGTCCTTCATGTGCAGGGCGCCGCGGCCGTAGCGCGCCCCCACGGCCAAGGCTCCCGCGGCTTCCTCGCCGGCGATGTAGGCGGTCGGCCGGTCGCCCTGGTCGGCGAAGATGCGCTCGATGGCCCCGCCGATGGCCTCGGCGGCGATGCCCAGCTCGCGCGAGCCGGCGGCGATCAGCTCGTCGGCGGTATAGGCCTGGGCCTGCTGGTCCGACCGGATCGGATAGTTCGGATTGGCCGGAGGGTTGGTGGCGCAGGCCGACAGGCCGGAGGCCCCGGCGGTGGCGGCGAGACCGGAAAGGATCAGCTGACGGCGGTGCATGGCGATGGCTCCGAAGGCGCGGGACGGTCCGCCCGACTCGCGCGGGCGCTGGCTCACACCGTCTCCGGTCTTTGAGTCAGCCTTGCGGCGGCGAGGTTAACGAGAGGTTGCGGCGGCCCAGCGGCGGCTCAGTGTTTATCGGTCTTGGCCGCGATCCAGTCCATCGCCGCCAGCAACACGCCCGAACCGACGAATGTGAGGTGGATGATCACCGCCCATTTCAGCGCCGCCTCGTCCAGCGGATAGCCGGGCTTGCCGATGTTCATGAAGCTCTTCAGCAGGTAGATCGCCGAGATCGCCACGATGGAGGCGATCAGCTTCATCTTCAGGCCCGAGAAGTCGACCGTGCCCATCCACGGCGGCCGGTCGACGTGGTTCTCGTCGAGATCCAGCTTGGAGACGAAATTCTCGTAGCCGGAATAGAGCACGATCAACAGCAGGTTGCCGGCCAGCGACAGGTCGACCAGGCTCAGGATCGCCAGGATCGCCGTGTCCGAACCCATGTGGCCCTCGCCGACCATGAAGGCCTGCGGCACGTAGTAAACCAGTTCGCGCACGAAGACGGCGAGCAGCATGACCAGCGCCGCCACCAGGCCCAGGTAGAAGGGGGCCATCAGCCAGCGCGCGCGGAACAGGCTCCGCTCGAAGGCGGTCTCCGCCCAGGGTTTCCGGCTCATCTCAGCTCCTCAGCGTCGCGCCGGCCTTGCCCGCCGCCTGCACGATCTTGCCCGACAGCGCCTCGATCTCGGCCTCGGTCAGGGTCGCCTCGCGCGGCTGGACGACGACTTCCAGCGCCACCGACTTCATGCCCTCGGCCACGCCGGGGCCTTGGTAGACGTCGAACACCCTCACCTCGGCGATCAGCGCCTTGTCGGCCCCGGCCACGGCGCGGACGAGGTCGCCCGTCGGCTTGCCGTCCTCGACCACGAAGGCGAAGTCGCGGGTCAGCGGCATCAGCGCCGACAGATTGGCGGCGCCCCGCGCCTTGGTCGCCTTGCCGCGCGGCTCGGGCACGGCGTCCAGCACCATCTCGAAGGCCAGCATCGGACCATCGGCGTCGAGCGCCTTGAGCACCCGCGGGTGCAGGGCGCCGAACTCGGCCATGACGTTCTTCGGGCCGAGCTGCAGCCGGGCCGATCGGCCCGGGTGCCACCAGTCGCGGTTCTGGCCCTGGACCAGCTGCAGCGAGGCGACCGGGGCGCCCAGCTCTTCCAGCAGGGCCAGCAGGTCGCCCTTCAGGGCGAACAGGGCGTCCTCCGGAGCGGCGCCCCAGTGACGGGCGGAGCGCGGGGCGACGAGGCCGGCGACGACCGTGCGCTGGCCGGTCGGACTGTCGTCCAGATAGATGGGGCCGATCTCGAACAGGGCTGCGTCGGGATGGCCGCGGTCGGCGTTGCGCGCCGCCGCCTGGATCAGGTTGGGCAGGGCCGAGGGCCGCATGCAGTCGAGGTCGGCGGCGATCGGATTGTCGACCACCAGCCGTTCGGCGCCGCCGCCGAACAGGGCTGCGGTCGATCGTTTGGTGAAGGACCAGGTGACGGCTTCGGCGTAGCCCATGCCCGCCAGCGCCCGGCGGGCGGCGCGGACCCGGGCCTGCCGGGCGTTGAGCACGCCCTTCGACGGCGCGCCCAGCCCAGGCAGGGGCGTCGACGGCAGTTCGCCGTAACCCTCGATTCGCGCCACCTCCTCGACCAGGTCCGCCGGCCCCTCGACGTCGCGCCGCCACGACGGCGGGGTCACGCTCCACGGGGTTCCGCGCGCGACCTCGAAGCCCAGTCGGGTGAGGATTTCCGCAATCCGGTCCTCGTCCAGCGACAGGCCGGTCAGGGCGCCGACGCGGGCGGGATCGAAGGCGAAGGCCGAAGGATTGGCCGGGGCCTGGCCGGCCACCACGACCTCCGACGGCTCGCCGCCGCACAGGTCGAGGATCAGTTTCGTCGCCAGCTCCAGGCCGGGGACCACGAAGGCCGGGTCGACGCCGCGGGCGAAGCGGTACTGGGCGTCGGAATTGATCGTCAGGGTCCGGCCCGTCTGGGCGGTGACCAGGGGATCGAACCAGGCGCTCTCGACGAAGACGTCGACGGTCTCGTCCGAACAGCCGGTGGATTCGCCGCCCATGACGCCGCCGAGGCCGATCGGGCGCTCGCCGGCCGCATCGGCGATGACGCAGACGCCGGGATCGGCGGCGTAGATCTTGCCGTCGAGGGCGATCAGCTGCTCGGGCGTGCCCGCCGCGATATGCTCCGCGCCCACGGACAGCTGGCCGCCGCGCACGACGATCTCGGAGCCGACCAGCTTGGCGGCGTCATAGACGTGCAGCGGCCGGCAGCGGTCGTAGGCGACCAGGTTGGTGACGTCGACCAGCCGGTTGATGGGGCGCAGGCCGATGGCGATCAGCCGCCGCTGCAGCCACTCCGGCGAGGGGCCGTTCTTCACGCCCCGGATCAGGCGGCCGGCGAACACCGGGCACATCCCTGGCGCCTCGATGCGGACGGCGATCGGCGACGGGAACATCCCGGGGACCGGCGTCACCGCCGGCGTCGTCAGCTGGCCCAGGCTGGCGGCCGCCAGATCGCGGGCGATGCCGGCCACGCCCAGCCAGTCAGCGCGGTTGGGGGTGACCTCGAAATCGATCACCGGCTCGGCCCCGAAGACGCCCGCCGCCGGCGCGCCGACCTCGAGATCGTCGTCCAGTTCGAGGATGCCGTCGCTGTCGTCGGCCAGCTCCAGCTCCGCGGCCGAACACAGCATGCCGTGCGAGACCACGCCGCGCACCGGCTTCTCGACCAGGGTCACGTCCAGCCCCGGCACATAGGCGCCGATGGGGGCGTAGATGGTGGTCAGGCCGGCCCGCGCGTTCGGGGCGCCGCAGACGATCTCCTTCATCCCGTCGACGGTGTCGACCTGGCAGACCTGCAGCCGGTCGGCGTCGGGATGGCGCGCGGCCGAAACGATCCTGGCCACGGTGAAGGGCGCCAGGGCCGCGATCGGGTCGTGGACCTCCTCGACCTCGAGACCGGCCATGGTCATGGCCTCGGCCACGGCGTCCACCCCGGCGTCCGTGTCGAGATGGTCCTTCAGCCAGGAGAGGGTGAATTTCACGCCGACGGCTCCGACGCCGCGGCGAGCTCCGACAGCGACTTCAGACCCTGCAGCTCCTCCAGCAGGGCGTCGGACCCCGTGAAACCGACCTGCACGAAGCGGCAGCGCACGAAGCGGCAGTTCTTCACCCCGACCAGCCCGGCCATCTTGTCCTGGCTGAGCGGGCGGTAGAGCAGGGTCCGCATGTCGCTGGTCGCGCCCATGGCGCAGCTGTCGAAGACGGTGCCGTTCATCACCGCCATCACCGCCGGGCCCTCGATGACGCAGTCGGTGAAGGTCTTGCCGTCGATGGCCATCTGGCCCGCGTTCCAGTGATGCACGGCCAGCTGCGGCAGCCAGACGGCTTCCCTCTCGAAGCTGGTGCGGGCCACCAGGGCGCGGCCGGCGGCTTCCTCGGGCGACATCTCGCCGGTCGGGGCGGAGGTTTCGTCAGTCATGGTTCGTCTCTCGATCTGGATCTGGCGCTAGTCGACGGTGGTGACCTGGTCGACCAGCATCGTCAGCAGGCCCTCGCCGCCGGTGATCCCCAGCGTGTGGAACTGGCAGTTCCGAAAAGTGCAGTTGCGCACCGGAATGGCGCCGATCGCCATCTGCTGGCTCATCGGACGGAACAGCATGTTGCGCAGGTCGCCGCCGGTCGGGCCGAAATTGACGCTCTCGAAATGCACTCCCTCCAGCGCCAGCATCACCGCCGGCCCCTCGATGAAGCAGTCGGTGAAGGTGCGGCCCTCGATGATCGCGCCGGCGCCGGACTGGATGTTGGCGCGGTAGAGGTCGAACAGGGCGAAATGGCCGCCGCTGATCTCGGTGGCGCGCGGGTCGATCTCGCGCGAGGTCGGGGTCGGGGTCGGGTCGATCATCAGGACAGTCCGCTGGCGGGGTTGGGCGCGGCGAAGGCCGAGAACCCATAGTGGGCCAGCCACCGGGTGTCGGCCTCGAACATCGGGCGCAGGTCGGGGATGCCGTATTTCAGCATGGCCAGGCGATCCACGCCCATGCCGAAGGCGAAGCCCTGGTATTCGTCGGGGTCGATGCCGCAGTTGCGCAGCACATTGGGGTGCACCATCCCGCAGCCGAGAATCTCCATCCAGCTGTCGCCCTGGTTGAGCTTCAGCTCGCCGCCCGAACGGTCGCAGCGGATGTCCATCTCGGCCGACGGCTCGGTGAAGGGGAAATGGTGCGGCCGGAAGCGCGCGTCGACGTCCTCGACCTCGAAGAAGCGGGCGACGAAGGTCTCCAGCGTCCACTTCAGGTGACCCATGTGGATGGCCTTGTCGATCACCAGCCCCTCGACCTGGTGGAACATCGGCGTGTGGGTGGCGTCGCTGTCCTTTCGGAAGGTCCGGCCCGGGGCGATGATCCGGATCGGCGGCTTCTGGCTCATCATCGTCCGCACCTGCACCGGGCTGGTGTGGGTGCGCAGCACCTTGCGCTCGCCCGTCTCCGGGTCGGGCCTGAGGAAGAAGGTGTCGTGGGTCTCCCGCGCCGGATGTTTCGGCGGGAAATTCAGGGCGGTGAAGTTGTGGAAGTCGTCCTCGATGTCGGGGCCTTCCGCCACCGCGAAGCCCATGTCGGCGAAGATGGCGATCATCTCGTCCATCACCTGCATGGTCGGATGCACCGAGCCCTTGCGGCGCGGCCGCGACGGAAGGGTCAGGTCGATGTGCTCGGCCTTCAGCCGGGCGTCCAGCTCGGCTGCCTCCAGCTCGGCCTTCTTCGCCGCCAGCGCCGCCGACACCCGGTCGCGCAGGCCATTGATCATCGGCCCCTTCTCGCGCCGCTCCTCGGGGCTCATCGCCCCCATGCCCTTGAGCAGGCCGGAGATCGAGCCCGACTTGCCGAGGGCCGCGACGCGCAGCTCCTCGACGGCGGCCGCGGTCTCGGCGCCGCCAATGGCGTTGATCAGGTCGAGTTCGAGCTGGTTGAGGTCGGTCATCGCCGCAGTCGTCTAGCGGGCCGCAGGGCTTTCGTCACCCCGCCCGCGCGACGACGGCGTGACGATCAGTCCTCGAGGACGAAGGTGACCTTCATATTGACCCGGTATTCGGCGATCTCGCCGTTGCGGACCACGACCTTCTGTTCCTGGATCCAGGCCCCCTCGATCTTGTTCAGGGTCTTGTCGGCGCGGGCGATGCCCTGCTTCAGGGCGTCCTCGAAGCTGACGGTGGACGAGGCGGTGACTTCGGTGACCTTGGCGATGGACATGGGGATTTTTCCTGACGATGCGACGGCCGCGGCTGCGGCAACGCTTGTTCAACGCCAAGGGGCCGGGCCGGTTGCCCCGAAACGACAACGCCCGCCCCGGCGGACCGGAGCGGGCGTTTCGAAATCACGATGGAGCGTGGCTTACGCCAGCGCGCCGCGGACCTTGTCGGCGATCGCCTTGAAGGCGGCTTCGTCGGCGGCCATGGCGGCGAGAACCTTGCGGTCCAGCTCGATGCCGGCCTTGCCCAGGCCGTGGATGAACTGGCTGTAGGTGAAGCCTTCCAGACGGGCGGCGGCGTTGATGCGCTGGATCCACAGGGCGCGGAAATTGCGCTTCTTGGTGCGGCGGTCGCGGTAGGCGTACTGCCCGGCGCGGTCGACCGCGGCCTTGGCGGTGCGGATGGTGTTCTTGCGGCGGCCGTAGAAGCCCTTGGCCTGCTTCAGGACCTTCTTGTGCTTGGCGTGGGACGTAACGCCCCGTTTGACGCGAGCCATGATGTTTTTCCCTAAGGAAGGCCCCTATCGCTCGCGACGCGGTCGCTCGCTGCTTGAGGGGCTCAGTTCAAATTCAAATGCGGTTGAGGATTCAGGTCTGCGCTGCGCCGATCAGGCGTAGGGCATGTAGGACTTGATCTTCTTGGCGTCGGCGTCGGCCATGACCGAGGTGCCGCGGTTCTGGCGGATGTATTTGCTGTTGTGGCTGATCAAGCGGTGCCGCTTGCCCGCCACGCCGGCCTTCACCTTGCCAGTCGCCGTGAATTTGAAGCGCTTCTTGGCGCCCGACTTCGTCTTCAGTTTCGGCATTTTCACTCTCTGTATTGAGCGGGCGATCGCCTGTCGGCTGCTTGAGCCCCCAGGAATCGCCCTGATTGAGAACCGCCCAGGCATGCCTGTTCGCCCGGCGGTTCGGTACGCGAAGGCGCGGCTTCTAGTCGAAGCGACGCCTGAAAGCAAGCGGCGGCCTAGCGCGGCGGGTTGTGCTCCTCGAGGAATTCGATGGTCTCGGTCAGCATCCGGCGGCGGGTGGCGGGGAAGGTCATGTGGTGATCCTCGCCGTCGAGGGCGACCAGTTCGACATCCTTGCCCGCGGCGCGCATGGCCCGCTCCATGATCTGGCTCTGCTCGAACGGGACGACGGTGTCCTCGCGTCCGTGGATCAGCAGGACCGGACCGTCGATACGGGTGGCCAGCTGCGCCGGCGACCGCTCGGCCAGGGTCGGGTCGTTGTCGGTGGTCACCCCCATGAAGCGCTGCCAGTAGCGCATGCCGCTGTTGAAGCGGGCCCGGCCGCCGTGACGGCGCTCGGAGGCGAGGAAGGCGGTCAGGTCCGAAACGCCCGACACCGCCACGGCGCAGCGATAGACGCCCTTGTCCAGCGTCATCCCGGCCAGGGCCGCATAGCCGCCGTAGCTGGAGCCGACGATGCAGACGCGGGCGGGATCGACCACGCCGCGCTCGGCGAGGTAGCGGACGCCGTCCGAAAGGTCGCTCTGCATCTTGCGGCCCCACTCGCCGTATCCGGCTTCCAGCAGATCCATGCCGAAGCCGTCGGAGCCGCGGAACTGGGGCTGGAACACGGCGTACCCCCGAGAGGCCAAGGCCTGGGCCTTGTAGTCGAAGCCGGTGAAGTCGCGCGCCGCCGGACCGCCGTGCGGCAGCAGGACCAGCGGCAGGTTGCGCGCCTCGCGGCCGTTCGGGGTGGTCAGATAGCCGATCAGCTCGCGTCCATCGGCGGCGGAGTAGGCGACCACGCTGACCTGGGACACGTCGGTCGGGGCCAGGTCCGGATACTCACGCCCGATCAGGTTGACGCTCTGGCGCTCGGCGTCGAACAGATAGATCGATCCGGGCTCCCCGGCGCCCTCGGCGCGGAACAGCAGCACGCTCAGGTCGTCATCGGCGTCGGACAGATACAGCTGGCTGCCGGCCAGACCGAGCTGCAGCTTCTCCCAGTTGGCCTGCAACTCCTCGTCGAACAGGGTGTAGGACTGGGTCAGGCCCTGCCGACTGAGGCCGACAAGCAGCCCCTGCCC
>JADGMZ010000307.1 GCA_015234495.1 Brevundimonas sp.
CCCTTCCTCGAGGAAGTCCTCGTCGACCAGGTCGATGTCGAAGGTGACGTGCTGCATACGCCCCTTGGTGTCGGTGAAGCGGAGGTCGACGTACTGAACGTCCTTCTCCTTGATCTCCGATAGGATCTTCTTGGCGCTCATCTCGGGGTCCGTTTCTTTGGGGAGGATAGAGAAACGGCCGCCCCAGGGGGGCGGCCGGTGGTCTTGGCGGTCAGACGGCCTGGGCCCCCGTTTCGCCGGTGCGGATACGAATGACGTCGAGGACGTCGGACACAAAAATCTTGCCGTCGCCGATCTTGCCGGTTCGGGCGGCCGTCTGGATGGCGTCGATGACAGAGGCGACCATGTCGTCGGGAACCACCACCTCGATCTTGATCTTGGGCAGGAAGTCGATGACGTATTCGGCGCCGCGATACAGTTCCGAATGGCCCTTCTGGCGGCCGTATCCCTTGGCCTCGAGCACGGTCATGCCTTGCACTCCGACGTCCTGGAGGGCTTCCTTCACTTCATCCAGCTTGAAGGGCTTGATGACGGCTTCGATCTTTTTCATCGGCGATCCCGGCGGGCCGGACAATGGCCTCGCGCTCGGGCGGTAAAGGGACATTGCGTTGCACAATAAGGCAAGCCCTTTTCAGCGCCCGTCGCCATCCGTGAACGGAGAAATCGCATCGTGAGCCGTCCCGAGCTGCCCGACTGGCGCGACAGCCTGCCCTGGCCGGGGGTCGAAACCCACAAGCATGCGCGCGGCCGGCTGGGCGTGGTGTCCGGACGGGCGGCCCAGACGGGGGCGGGCCGGCTGGCGGCGCGGGCGGGACTGCGAATCGGCGCCGGCCTGGTGCGCATCCTGTGCCCGCCGGACGCCGTGTCGGTCATCGCTCCCGCGATCGAGGCGGTGATGCTGACGTCGTTCGGCTCGCCCGAGAGCCTGGCCTATGAGGCGCGGAGCATGGACGCCGTGGTCATCGGCCCGGCCGCGGGCGTCGGCGACGCCACCGTCCTCAACCTGCGCGCCCTGGCCGAAACCGGCGCGGCCCTGGTCATCGACGCCGACGGGCTGACCTCGTTCGAACATTTTCCGGACGAGCTGTTCGAGCTGCTGGACCGGGACGACGTGCTGACGCCGCACGAGGGTGAGTTCGCCCGGCTGTTCCCGGGCCTGCTGGAAGCCGGGCGGGAGGCGGCGGCGACGGAGGCGGCCCGGCGGGCCCGCGCGGTCGTGGTGCTGAAGGGGCCGGAAACGGTGATCGCCGCGCCGGACGGGCGGCTGGCGGTCAACGACAACGGCACGCCCTGGCTGGCGACGGCGGGGACGGGCGACGTCCTGGCCGGAATGATCGGCGGTCTGGTCGCCCAGAGGATGGACAGTTTCGACGCGGCCCGGGCGGCGGTGTGGATGCACGCCGAGGCGGCGCGGGGGTTCGGCCCGGGCCTGATCGCCGAGGATTTGCCTGAACGGCTGCCGGGGGTGCTGGCGGGGCTGCACGGGCGGGCGGGTTAGCGCCGCAGCCGGTTCAATTCGTCGCCGAAGCGGCCTATCCCGGGCGTTCCCGCCGCGGAGTGCTCAATTGCTGATCGTCCTGTCTCCAGCCAAACGGCTGGACTTCACCGAAGCCGACCCCACCCTGCCCGCCTCGGAGCGGCGCTTCCGCGAAGACACCGCCTCGCTGGCGCGGACGGCGCGCGGCCGCAGCGTGGCCGAGTTGCGGCGGCTGATGGGGATTTCCGACGACCTGGCGCGGCTCAACCGGGCGCGCTTCCAGGCCTTCGACGCGGGATCGACCGGCGGGGTTCAGGCGGCCTTCGCCTTCGCCGGCGACGTCTACGAGGGCCTGCGGGCGCGCGAACTGGACCTCGCCGCCCTGGCCTGGGCCCAGGATCATCTGCGCATCCTGTCGGGGCTGTACGGCGTGCTCCGGCCGCTCGACCGCATCCAGCCCTATCGCCTCGAGATGGGGACGCGGCTGAAGACCCGGCGCGGAACCAGCCTGTACGACTTCTGGGGCGACCGGCTGTCGAAATGCCTCAACGCCGACGCCGAAGGACAGGCCGATCCGACGCTCGTCAACCTGGCCAGCCAGGAGTATTTCGGGGCGGTCGACGCGCGGGCGCTGAAACTGCCGGTCGTGACGCCGCATTTCCGCGAGGCGCGCGACGGCGAGAGCCGCATAATCTCCTTCTTCGCCAAGAAGGCGCGCGGCGGCATGGCCCGTTTCGCCGTCGACGAGCGCATCGAGCGGGCCGAGGACCTGAAGGCGTTCGACCGCGACGGCTACGGTTTCGACAAGGCCGCGTCGACCGAGACGGACTGGATATTCACCAGATCAGGAAATTCGTGAGGGCCTGTCGCCTTCGCAAGCGCGAACGGCTAGGCTGAGCGCAGAGACAGACGAAGAGACCTCCATGTTCCAGTGGCCCAAGCGCGGTGACGGCTCGCAAGCCGAAGCCGCTCCCTTCCGCGACATCGGCGACCTGAAGGGTCAGGTGGCGGTGATCTCGGGATCGACGTCCGGCATCGGCCTGGCCATGGCCCGCGCCATCGCCTCGCGCGGCGGCGACGTGGTTCTCAACGGGCTGGGAGATCCTTCCGAGATCGAGCGCGTCCGCGCCGAGATGGAGGCCAGTTGCGGGGTGCGGGTGCGCTATCACGCCGCCGACATGCAGCGCGGGGACGAGGTCGCCGACATGGTCGCCTTCGCCCGACACCAGCTGGGCCGATTGGACATACTGATCAACAACGCCGGGGTGCAGCACGTCGAGGCGGTGGAGAAATTCCCTTCCAACCGCTGGGAGCAGATCATCGCCGTCAACCTGTCGTCGACCTTCTATGCGACGCGGGCGGCGATCCCGATC
>JADGMZ010000308.1 GCA_015234495.1 Brevundimonas sp.
TCTCCGGGGTCTTCTGCTCGCCGAAGCCGTAGACGTCGACGCCCTCTTCCCGGATGCGCGAGGCGAGGCGGGTGAAGTCGGCGTCGGACGAGACCAGGCAGAAACCGTCGAACCGGCCCGAGTGGAGCAGGTCCATGGCGTCGATGACGAGGGCGATGTCGCCCGAGTTCTTGCCCTTGGTGTTGGCGAAATTCTGCTGCGGCTGGATGGCGAAACGGGCCAGCACCCGGGTCCAGCCCTGGATCTGGGCGCTGGCGAAATCGCCGTAGATGCGCCGGGCCGAGGCCTCGCCGAGGGTGGCGATCTCGGTGAACAGGGCCTCGGCGATGCGCGGCGAGGCGTTTTCGGCGTCGATCAGCACCGCCAGGCGGGGGGCGCGGTCGGCGCCCTTGAAAGTATCGGTCGCCATCTTCCTGGGTCTCCTCGGCAGGCGCCGGGTGTGGCCCGGCGGCGGGGGCGGGTCAACCGGCGCGGCGGCGACGGGCCGACAGCGCAGCCATTCCGCAGCGGAGGCGTTAACCCCGACATGCCGTACGGCAACCACTTCCTCGACACCCTGTCGCCCGACGACGAGGCGGCGCTGCGGCCGCACCTGCGTCCGGCCGAGGTGACGGCCGGCCAGGTCCTGATCGCGCAGGACTCCGAGGTGGTCGAGGTGCATTTCCCGGTCGGGGCGCAACTGGCCAATCTGGTGCGCTATCCGGACGGCTGGGCGATCGAGACGGCGATGGTCGGTCGCGAGGGGCTGTCGGGTCTGGCCCCGGCGATGGCCGATGTGCGCTGCGGCTGGGAGGTGACGGCGCGCGTGGCCGGGACGCTGTTCGTGGCCCCGGCGCGGGCGATCCGCGAGCGGATGCGGGCCAGTCCGCCGCTGCTGAACCAGCTGTTGCGGTTGTCGTACATCTACCAGATGCAGGCGGCGCAGCACGCGGCCTGCAACGCCGTGCACGGGGCGCTGCCGCGGGTGTCGCGCTGGCTGCTGTCGGCGGCGGACCTGACGCCGGGCGAGCCGGTGAAGCTGACGCAGGAGGAACTGGCCGGGCTGCTCGGGGCGCAGAGAACAACCGTCAACGAGGCGGCCAACCTGCTGAAGGAGCGGGGCGCGATCCGCTACAGCCGAGGGGTGGTGCGCATCCTCGACCGGCCGATGCTCGAGCGGCTGGCCTGCGAATGCTACGCCATGGAGCGGCGGCGGATCGAGGAGGCGGGGGTCATGCCCTGACCGGTCAGGCCCGGGGGGCGACGATCTCCAGCCCGGCGCCGGGCGGCTGATCGGGCGCGCCGAGGACAACGTCGAGGCGGGTGTCGAGGGTCACGCCGGCCAGGACGCGGTTCATCAGCGCGGGGACGGCGGCCTCTTCGGGCGCGCCGCGCAGGTCGAGCAGGAAGCCCTCCTCGCCGTCGTTCCAGCGGGCCAGGGCCAGCCAGGCCGCCTTGATGGCCGGCTCGGGCGTCAGTTCGCGGGTCAGGGCCTCGACGAGGCCGTCGGGCGTGCTGGCCGGGCTGGCCACAAGGGTGGGGTAGCGGTCCCGCGGCGCCGGATTGGGGCGGCCGATCAGGACGGCCATGGCTTCGGGCGACCAGCGCACGCCATAGCCGTGGCCGGGATTGAGCACCGCCGGGTTCTCGCGGATGGCCTCCAGCAGGGGACGACCGGGGTAGGCCACCGGCTCGACCTCGGCGCCGACGGACTGCAGGGCCCGCTCGCGCGCGGTGAAGACGGCGGTGGCGGCGCGGCCGTCGAACTCGACGGTGCGCAGGCGCATCACGTCGGGGGCGGTCTCGCCGGCGGCGGGCACGACCCACAGCCGGGCGTCGGGCACGGCGGCCTCGAAGGCGGCGCGGGCCTCGTCCCCGCCCGAGGCGGCGGCCATCAGCAGGCGTTCGAGATCGTTGAGGGGTTCGAAGGCGGGGCGGGCGGGGGCTGCCATGATCAATCCTCGTCCATCTTCAGGGCGGCGATGAAGGCTTCCTGCGGAATCTCGACCTTGCCGAACTGGCGCATGCGCTTCTTGCCCGCCTTCTGCTTCTCGAGCAGCTTCTTCTTGCGGGTGGCGTCGCCGCCGTAGCATTTCGAGGTGACGTCCTTGCGCAGGGCGCGGACGGTCTCGCGGGCGATGATCTTGCCGCCGATGGCCGCCTGGATGGGAATCTGGAACAGGTGGGGCGGGATCAGCTCCTTCATCTTCTCGACCATGCCGCGGCCGCGGGTCTCGGCCCGGCCGCGGTGGACCAGCATCGACAGGGCGTCGACCGGCTCGGCGTTGACGAGGATGCTCATCTTGACCAGGTCGCCGGCCTTGTAGTCGGTCAGCTCGTAGTCGAAGGAGGCGTAGCCCTTGGAGATGGATTTCAGGCGGTCGTAGAAGTCGAAGACGACCTCGTTGAGCGGCAGTTCATAGACCACGAGGGCGCGGGCGCCGACGTAGGACAGCTCGACCTGCTGGCCGCGGCGATCCTGACACAGCTTGATGACGCCGCCGAGGTATTCGTCGGGGGTCAGGATGGTCGCCTTGATCCACGGCTCGCGGATTTCCATGATCTGCATCACGTCGGGCAGGTCGGCCGGGTTGTGCAGGTCGATCTCGGAGCCGTCGCGCAGGCTGATCTTGTAGACGACGCTGGGCGCGGTCGCGATCAGGTCGAGGTTGAACTCGCGGCTGAGGCGCTCCTGGATGATCTCGAGGTGGAGCAGGCCGAGGAAGCCGCAGCGGAAGCCGAAGCCGAGGGCGGCGCTGGACTCCATCTCATAGGTGAATGACGCATCGTTGAGGCGCAGGCGGCCGATGGCGGCGCGCAGGTCCTCGAAATCGGCGGCGTCGACCGGAAACAGGCCGCAGAAGACCACCGACTGGACTTCCTTGAAGCCCTTCAGCGGTTCGGCGGTCGGCTTCTTCTCGTCGGTGATGGTGTCGCCGACGGCGGCGTGGGCGACCTCCTTGATCTGGGCGGTGATGAAGCCGACCTCGCCGGGGCCGAGCTCGTCGACGGGGGTGTTCTTGGGCAGGAAGACGCCGACCCGGTCGATCAGATGGGTCGAGCCGTTGCGCATCATCTTGACCCGCTGGCCGGCCTTGAGAACGCCGTCGAAGACCCGGACCAGCACCACGACGCCGAGGTAGGGGTCGTACCAGGCGTCGACCAGCATGGCCTTGAGCGGGGCGTTGCGGTCGCCCTTCGGGGCCGGCAGGCGGGTGACGATGGCCTCGAGCACATCCTCGATGCCGAGCCCGGACTTGGCGCTGCACAGGACGGCCTCGGAGGCGTCGATGCCGATGACGTCCTCGATCTGCTGGCGCACCCGGTCGGGTTCCGCGGCCGGCAGGTCGACCTTGTTGAGGACGGGGACGATCTCGTGGTCGTTGTCGATGGCCTGGTAGACGTTGGCCAGGGTCTGGGCCTCGACCCCCTGGGAGGCGTCGACCACCAGGATGGAGCCCTCGCAGGCGGCCAGCGACCGGCTGACCTCATAGGCGAAGTCGACGTGGCCGGGGGTGTCCATCAGGTTGAGGACGTAGTCGAGGCCGTCCTTCGCCTTGTAGTGAAGACGCACCGTCTGCGCCTTGATGGTGATGCCCCGCTCCTTCTCGATGTCCATGTTGTCGAGAACCTGGGCCGACATCTCACGCGCCGTCAGGCCGCCGGTGTGCTGGATCAGCCGGTCGGACAGGGTCGACTTGCCGTGGTCGATATGGGCGACCACGGAGAAATTCCGGATGCGTTCGATGGGAGGGGTCGTCATGGGCGCGCCGGTAGCACGGCCCGGCCCGATCGCCAACGCGAACGGCGGCGGGCCCGGCCTCCGTCACCGCCAAAGTGGCGGATTACAATGGCGTAAGGGGCGGATTCGCGTTTGAGCGCAGCCACCGGACAGGCTATTCAACGGCCGATGACAAGGCGGCTGCACCGGCGGCGCCTGGAGGCGCGGCTCCCCTTCCGCGTCGCATGGGGATCAGACGTGGCGAACAGACTGCAGAACACCTGGGCCGGCGCGGCCGTCCTGGCCCTGACCCTGACCCTGACCCTCGCGGCTTGCGGCGGCGAAGAGAAGGCCAAAGAGGCCGAAACCAGGGCCGGAGCGAGCGGCAGCAGCCTGACCGTGACGGTGCAGGCGGCGGCCCTGCGCAACCTGCCGCGCACCATCACGGCGTCGGGCACCATCTCGGCGTGGGAAGAGGTGCCGGTCGGAGCCGAGACCGGCGGCCTGACGGCCACCGCCGTCTATGTCGACGAAGGCCGCTATGTCCGTCAGGGCGCCCCGCTGGTGCAGCTGAACGACGCCCTGCTCAAGGCCCAGCTGCGACAGCAGCAGGCGGCGGTGCAGACCGCCGAGGCCAACGCCGACCGCGACCAGGCGGCGCTGGGCCGGGCGCAGGAACTGAAGGAGCGCGGCTTCCTGAGCCAGGCCTCGCTGGACACGGCCCTGGCCAACAAGCGGTCGTCGGACGCCAATCTGGCGGCGGCGCGGGCTTCGCTGTCGGAGACCCAGACGCGGCTGGCGCAGGCCACCATCCGGGCGCCTGTTTCAGGCCTGGTGATCAGCCGCAACGTCACCCGCGGCCAGATCGTCTCGCCCGGAACCGAGCTGTTCCGCATCGTCCGCGACGGCCGGCTGGAGCTGGACGCCCAGGTGCCGGAGACCGAACTGGCCCTGGTCCGCGCCGGGCAGAGCGCGGTGATCTCGTCCGACCAGGTCGGGGAGACGACCGGAACCGTCCGCATCGTGACGCCGGAGGTGGACCCGCAGACCCGTCTCGGCGTGGCGCGCATCTCGCTGGTCGGCGGCGGCTTCCGGCCGGGCATGTTCGCCCGCGCCCGCATCGACGCGGGGGCCAACCCTTCGGTGACCGTGCCCACTGCGGCCGTGCTGTACCGTGAGAACAAGCCGGGCGTTTACATCCTGGACGCCCAGAGCCGGGCGCGCTTCCGGCCGGTGGTGATCCAGACCCGGGCCGAGCAGTGGACCGCGGTCGACGGAGTCCAACCGGGCGCGCGGGTGATCGTCCAGGGCGCCGGCTTCCTCGGCGAGGGCGACCGGGTGCGGGTGGCGACGCCGTCGGCGCGGCCGGCAGCGGCAGCTCCGGCCCCGGCTGCGGCCCCGGCGGCGAAGTCCGCGGCCAAGGCGGGCTAGAGCCGGGTCATGAACAACATCTCCGCCTGGTCCATCCGGAACCCGATCCCGGTCATCCTGCTGTTCATCGTCCTGACGGTGGCGGGGATCGTCGGGTTCAACTCAATGCGGATCAACAACAATCCGGACGTCGAGTTTCCGCTGATCTACGTCGGCGCCGGCCGTCCGGGCGCGGCCCCGAGCGAGCTGGAGACCCAGGTCACGCGGCTGATCGAGGACGCGGTGGCGGGCCTGGGCGGCGTGCGCCACATGGATTCGACGGTCAGCGACGGCTACTCGACGACGATCATCGAGTTCGAGCTGGGCACCGACGTCGAGCGCGCCACCAACGACGTGCGCAACGCCATGGCCGGTCTGCGCGGCGACCTGCCCCAGGACATGCAGGAGCCGACAGTCCAGCGCATCGACATCACCGGCGACAGCCTGATCACCTATGTGGTGCGTTCGCCGGCCATGTCCCCGGAACAGCTGAGCTGGTTCGTCGACAACGACGTCAGCCGCGCCCTGCTGGCCATCCCGGGGGTCGGGGAGGTCAACCGCCAGGGCGGCGTCGACCGCGAAATCCGGGTCGAGATCGACCCCGACCGGCTGGCGGCGCTGGGCGTCACGGCGGCGCAGGTCAGCCAGGCCCTGGTGTCGGCCAACAGCGACCTGCCCGGCGGACGGGTGACGGTGGCGGGCTCCGAGCGCGCCATCCGCATCCCCGGCGCGGCCGGCTCGCTGGAAGAACTGCGCGAGACGCGGATCCCGCTGTCCGGCGGCGGCAGCGTCCGGCTGGGCGACCTTGGCCGGGTCGAGGACGCCTGGACCGAACCGCGGGCCATGGCGCGCCACAACGGCCAGCAGGTCGTCACCTTCAACATGCTGCGCTCGCGCGAGGCCAGCGAGGTCAAGGTGGCCGAGCGGGTGCGCGAGGTGGTCGCCGAGATGGACGAGGCCCATCCGGAGCTGGAGATCCAGCAGATCACCGCCAACGTCGAATATATCGAGGAGAGCTACCTGGCCTCGATCGAGGCCCTGCTGATCGGCGCCGCCCTGGCGGTGCTGGTGGTGTTCCTCTTCCTGAGGGACATCCGGGCGACGATCATCGCCGCCGTGGCCCTGCCGCTGTCGCTGATCCCGACATTCGCCGTGCTGTCGGCCACGGGCCAGTCGCTGAACGGGGTGACCCTGCTGGCCCTGTCGCTGACTATCGGCATCCTGGTCGACGACGCCATCGTCGAGATCGAGAACATCGTGAGACACATGCGGGGCGGCAAGTCGCCCTATGACGCGGCGATCGAGGCGGCCGACGAGATCGGCCTGGCCGTGGTGGCCACGACCTCGACCATCATCGCGGTGTTCGCCCCGGTCGGCTTCATGCCGGGCATCATCGGCCAGTTCTTCATCGCCTTCGCCCTGGCGGCGTGCGTGGCGGTGTTCTTCTCGCTGGTCGTGGCGCGGATGCTGACGCCGCTGATGGGCGCCTATCTCCTGAAGCATTCGGACAAGCACCACGACGCCGACCCGTTCTGGATGAACCCCTATCTGCGGGCGCTGAAGGTGTCGCTGCGGCACCGCTGGAAGGTGCTGGCGGCGGGCATCGCCATCTTCGTCGGCTCGGTCTTCCTCGGCATGCAGGTGCCGGCCGAGCCCTTCCCCGCCGGCGACCAGGGCCGGGCCTCGTTCAGCGTCGAGCTTCCGCCCGGAGCCACCCTGCAGGAAACCGACGCCATCGTGGCGCAGATGACCGCAGTGCTGGCCGAGCGGCCGGAGGTCGAGTCGGTCTATGGCTCGGTCAATGTCGCCGAAGCGACGGTCGTGGCCGATCTGGTCGACAAGGGCGACCGGACGCTGGGCCAGCAGGCCTTCGTCCGCGCCATGGTGGACCAGTTCCGCAACATCCCCGGCACCCGGATCGGGGCCGGCGGCGGCGGCGGCGGCGGACCGGGCGACGGCACCAAATTCAGCCTGTCGCTGCTCAGCGACAACGGCCCGGCGCTGGAGGCCGCGACCCGGGCGGTCGAGGCCGAGATGCGCGGCGTGCCGGGCCTGGCCAATGTGGTCAATACCGCCTCGATCGCGCGGCCGGAGATCCTGGTGACGCCCAAGGCGGACCAGGCCGCGCTGATGGGCGTGTCGACGGGCGCGATCTCGCAGACGGTGCGGGTGGCGACGCTGGGCGACGTCGAGCAGAACCTGCCCAAATACAACCTCGGCGACCGCCAGATCCCGATCCGGCTGATGTTGAGCGAGGAGGCCCGACAGGACCTGTCTGTGGTCGAGAACCTGCGGGTGCCGACGGCCAGCGGCGCCGCCGTGCCGCTGGGCGCGGTGGCCGACATCAGCTTCGGCGCCGGCCCCTCGGAGATCACCCGCCGCGACCGCTCGCGGGTGGCGACGATCACCGCCGAACTGGAAGGCATCACCGTCGGTCAGGCGGCGGAACGGGTGCGCGCGCTGGAGCCGGTCAAGAACCTGCCGGACGGGGTGCGTGAGGTGCCGTCGGGCGACACCGAATTCCTGGCCGAGATGGTCTCGGGCTTCGCCATCGCCTTCGGCTCGGGCATCCTGCTGATGTACGCCGTGCTGGTGCTGCTGTTCAAAAGCTTCGCCTATCCGATCACCATCATGGCCGCCCTGCCCCTGGCCATCGGCGGCGCCTTCGTCGGCCTGCTGCTGATGGGGTCCAGCTTCTCGATCTCGTCGCTGATCGGGCTGCTGATGCTGATGGGGATCGCGGCCAAGAACTCGATCCTGCTGGTCGACTATGTGATCATGGCGCGCAAGGACGGGATGACCCGCCGTGAAGCGCTGCTGGACGCCGCCCACAAGCGGGCCCGGCCGATCCTGATGACGACAGTGGCCATGGGCGCGGGCATGCTGCCGATCGCAGTCGGGCTCGGGGCCGATGTCGAGTTTCGCCAGCCGATGGCCATTGCGGTGATCGGGGGCCTGATCACCTCGACCTTCCTGTCGCTGCTGTTCATCCCGTCGATCTTCACCATCGTGGACGACCTCGCCGGCTTCTTCTCGCGGCGGCTGGGCAAGATGTTCGAGGGTCAGCGGCACACGCCGGTCAAGGCGAGGCCGGCGGAGGCCGAGTAGACGGGCGCCAGGGACGCCCCTGCGTGGACGGCGGCATGACAAATTCGCCACGCCCGCCCGAAAGAGTGGGCCGGCGGCGCCTATGGCGCTGGTCTGTCCGATCATTACAGTTGTATGGTGACGCTTCTTTTCAACTCGATTGGGGATTTCCGTGAAAAAGACCATTGCCGCCGTGACGGCGGGACTGCTGCTCGTGGCCGGCCAGGCGGCCGCCGCCAACGGCTCGGCGACCGCCCGCGTCGGCGATCGCATCGGCGCCGCCACGGATGAAGCCAGCGAGTTCGCCGGCGTTCCGCTGCCGATCCTGCTGATCGGCGCCGCCGTCATCGTGGCCGGCGTTGTCGCCGCCACGGACGACGACAGCGAAAGCGACTGATATCCCGAGAGGGATGCCTCAAGCCCTCGCCGTATCACGGCGAGGGCTTTTTGCTGTTTGGCGGCGGTTGGCCGCAGCGTCTTGCGGCGCGCGATCGATCTGCTAGTCGGACATCCGTATTTCGGGGATCGTCTGCGTGCGCTGGCTTCGTAAAATCATCAAGCGTTTGAAGTGCCGCCGCCACCGCTGGCGGCCGGACCGGCGCAAGCCGGGGCGCGAGTTCTGCGACCTGTGCGGCGCGCGCCGGACCGTGGCGGTGGTCGACTGACGACCGGTCGAGCCGCCGCCCGGCCCAGGGGCCGGGCCGACGCTCCACGCCCTTTCTTCCTGGAGCCCGGCCCCGCCAGCTCCCGCCCAAGAAAAAGCCGGCCGGGGTTTCCCCCGGCCGGCTCGTCCGTTCCGCCGTGCGGCGGTGCGATCAGTACCTGTAGCGCAGGGTGGCGCCGAAGGTGCGCGGGGCGCCCAGGAAGGCGTCGTAGGTCTGGGTGTCCAGCGCCTGGTTGTAGTAGGTGCCGTTCGGCTGGACCGTGGTCTGGAAGGCCGAGCCCTGCAGCGGGGCGTTGTAGGCGACCTGGATGTACTCTTCGTCGGTCATGTTCTGGACCCAGAACTCCGCCGTCCAGCGTTCATCCGCGCTGCCGACCAGGAAGCGGCCGTTCAGGATGGTGAAGGCGTCCTGCTGCTTGAACGGGATCAGGTCCGAACCCGTGTTGTAGTCGCTCATGTATTTCGCGGCGAGGCTGAAGCCCGTACGCATGTTGTCGCCGAAGTTGCGGTCGTAGTTGATCGACAGCGTGCTCGACCACTCCGGAGCGAAGGAGGCCGTGGCCCCCGGCAGCAGCGACAGCTGCGGGAAGTTGCCCGGGGTCGCAAGGTCTGCGGCGGTGAAGTTCCCGTACTCCGCCTCGGTCCAGGTGACGCCGCCCTGGAAGGTCAGTCCCTCGACGGGCGAGAACCACAGGAAGTCGGCGTCGATGCCGCGCGAGGTCAGCTCGGGGATCGACTCCACCACGAAGGCGGTGCCGAGGAAGGTGTTGAGCTGGAAGTCGCTGAACGTCTGGTCGAAGTAGGTGGCGTTGAGCAGCAGGGTGCGGTCCAGCAGCGTCATCTTCACGCCGGCCTCGTAGCTGTCCACGACTTCCGACAGGAACAGGGTGGAGGCGGTCGGGGTGATGCCGGCCTGCACGCGGTCGAGGTTGTAGCCGAAGCTCTTGTAGCCGCGGGCGTAGGACAGATAGGTCAGGACCGAGGGGTTGATCCGGTACGAGCCCTTGATGGTGCCGCTGAGCTCGCTGTCCTCGAACTTCTCGTTCACGACGCGATTGTTGAAGGCCATGTTGGACCACGGCAGACAGAAGTTGCCGAGGATGGTGGCCGCGTTGCCGGCGCCCAGCACGGTGCCGATGGCGCCCGCGTTGCTCAGCGCCAGGCCGCAGGTGGTGCCGTTGCCGTTGACGTTCTGCTGGGTCCCGCGGAGCGTCTTCTCGTCCATGGTGTAGCGCAGGCCGAGGGTCACATCGAAGGCGTCGGTGACGTGCCAGGTGTTGTTGGTGAACAGGGCGAACGAGGTCGAACCCTGGTCATAGACGTCCTCGAAGCCCTGGCCGACGGTGAAGCCCGGACCGGTCGCCGCCGTCGGCCCCGCCGGGGCCATGCCGCCGGTGGCGAGGCAGCCGCCGAAGCCGGCCGCGGTCTGTCCCGGACGGGTGTAGCAGCCGATGGTCGCCGGGCTGATCGGCAGGGCCGGGTTGACCGCGTTCAGGCGGGCGCTGAGCAGCAGCGACAGGAAGGGCGTGTAGTCTTCGCCGAAATACCAGCTGTCGGTGCGGTTGATGTCTTCCTGGGTGACGAAGGCGCCGACCAGCCAGTCGAGGGTGTCGTTGGAGCCCGCGAGGCGGAATTCCTGGGTGGTGTTCTCGACGGTGAAGCCGAAGTCGCCGTCCTGTTCGCGATAGGCGATGTCGGCGCCGGTGTAGTCGATCTCGTGGCCGAGGCTGGACGACCACTTACGCCACGAGGAGACGGAGGTCAGGGTCGAGCCGCCGAGGAAGGACGGCATGTCGAAATTGGCCTCGACCGACCAGCCCTTGTCCTCGACTTCCTGGCCGCTGGAGCGGTTGGCGTAGGCGGTGCGCTCGAAGGGCAGCATGCCGAAGCCGGCGACCGGCGGGCGCTGGCCCGGGCCGTCGGACAGCATGTCGATGAAGGGATAGGTCGGGCCGGTGCGGACCTGGGTGCCGATGCAGCAATATTCGTCGCGCGAGGAATAGTCGGCGATGAAGCGGACCGAGGTGTTGTCGTTGGGGAGCCACAGCAGCTGACCGCGGACGGTGCCGAAGTCCTGGTTGTTGTCGTCGGTGTCTTCGCGCGGGCCGTCACCGGTGTCGATGTTCATGAAGCCGTCGCGCAGGCGGCGACCGGCGTAGAGGCGGAAGGCGAGGGTGTCGCTGATCGGGCCGGTGACCGAACCCGAGATAGCCATGGCGCCGTAGTTGCCGACGGTGGCCTCGGCGTTGAAGCCGGGGGTGAAGGACGGGGCCTCGGTGATGATGTTGATGACGCCGGCCGAGGTGTTCTTGCCGAACAGGGTGCCCTGCGGGCCCTTCAGCACTTCGATGCGCTGCAGCTCGCCGAGGTCGCCGAAGCCGACCGAGTTGCGCGAGCGGTAGACGCCGTCGATGACCACGCCGACCGAGCTTTCCAGACCGGGGTTGTCGCCGACGGTGCCGACGCCGCGGATACGGGCGGTGGTCGAGGCTTCCGACGACGTCGAGGTGACGGTCATGCCCGGGGTCAGGATCTGCAGATCCTTGATGTCGCGGACGCCGGCGTCCTCGAGCATTTCCTGGGACAGGCTGGTGACCACGATGGGCACGTCCTGCAGATTCTGCTCGCGCTTCTGCGCCGTGACGATGATGTCGTCGACGGTGGTGGCGCGGTCCTGATCACCGTCCTGGGCCGAAGCGACCCCGGCGAAACCGAAGGCGACGGCGCCGACGACGGCGGCCGACACGGTGGTGCGAAGAAGGTTGGTAAGGCGCATGGTCGCTCCCCGACATGGCCGGGGTTCCCGAACGGTCCGGGGCGCCGCGGCGTTTCCTGATCCCTGGCCCGCGCTCTTCTTGCGGAGCGCGGAAACTCCAGCATTTGGGGTAAGCCATGCCGGACTCCACGACAAGCATCGGGGGGCGACGGCGCCGCATTTCGGCCGTGGCGCAAGCCAGACTGTGACGTAAAAGCGACAGAAATCGATGACGTTAGGTCAATATTCACCCACTATCGGGCAGTATCCGGCCCCCGCTCGGCCAAATCTTTCCGGCGACGTCCAGCAACGGCCAGAATCGCGGAACCGGCCAGGGCCGAGAGCAGGGATCCGCCCAGCACCCCCAGCTTGACCTCGACCTGCTGCGGCGAGTCGACGGCGCCGGGGAAGGCCAGCACGCCGATGAACAGACTCATGGTGAAGCCGACGCCGCACAGCAGGCTGACGCCGTAGAGCTCGAGCCAGGTCGCGCCGGTCGGGCGGCGGCCGATCTTCAGCGCCGAGGCCAGCCACGCCGCCCCGAAGACGCCGATCTGCTTGCCCACGAACAGGCCCAGGGCGATGCCGATGACCAGGGGAGCGAAGGCCTGCTCCAGCGACAGGCCGCCGAAACTGACGCCTGCCTTGGCGAAGGCGAACAGCGGCAGGACCAGGAAGGCGACATAGGGGTGCAGGTCGTGCATGGCCTCGCGCAGCGGGCTCTGGCCGTCGCTGCGGCGCGCCCGGACCGGCACGATGGCGGCGAAGGCCACCGCCGTCAGCGAGGTCGACAGGCCGGACAACACGGTGAGGTACCAGACCAGGCCGAAGCCCAGCACCCAGAACGGCGCCGGTATCTTGCCGAACCGGCTGGTCACGCCGGCGACCAGAAGAAGTCCGACGATCCAGACCAGCGGCGGCCAGGCCACGCCGCTCGAGAACAGGGCCGCGATGAGGGCGATGGCCCCCAGGTCGTCGACGATGGCGAGGGTGAGCAGGAAGACCCTCAGCGAGCCCGGCAGGCGCCGCGCCGCCACGGCGAAGACGGCGAGGGCGAAGGCGATGTCGGTGGCCAGCGGAATGGGCCAGCCCTGCGAGGGGCCGTCCAGCGGACCCACGACCGCCAGATAGACCAGCGCCGGGGCGATCATGCCGCCCGCGGCGGCCAGCACCGGGGTGGCCAGCTTCTTCGGATCGCTGAGCTCGCCCTTGAGGATCTCGAATTTGATCTCCAGCCCGACGACGAGGAAGAAGACCGCCATCAGGCCTTCCTTGATCCATTCGGAGATCGACAGCTGGAGCAGCAGCGGCCCGATCTGGAGAATGTGCTCGCTCTTCAGCCAGCCGTAGTAGGCCGACGACAGCGGGGAGTTGGCGACAATCAGGGCCGCCACGGCGGCGAGGCCGAGGACCATGCCGGAGGCGGACTCGGTCTTGAGAAAGTCGAGAGTGATCTTGCGCGCCACGGCGGCCTCCGAAGGTTCGGTTGAGACTGTCGTGGCGCCAGGTTATCGACGGGCGCCGGACCGGATTCGCCCGCAGACACGGGCGCCGGCCTGGCCGTGCAGCGCCGGAATCGGCGGGCGGCCTGATCTCTGCGGCGACAATACCGGACGGGCGGGCGACGGTTCAAGCGGCGGAATGGCCGCCGGACGGTTGCCCTCGCGACGTGGAGACCGCATCTGGCCGGCATGCCCGTTTCCTCCGCCTATCGCCCCGAGCCGCGCTTCTTCGATCTGGGGGAGGACTATGGCGACGCCGTCCGGCCCGCCGACTTTCCCCGGACCCGGCTGCGGTTCCGCAATGACCGGGCCGCGGCGACGGTGGGGCTGGAGGGGCTGACGGACGCAGAATGGGTCGCCCATTTCGGACGGTTCGAGCCGCTGCCGGGCCAGCCGGG
>JADGMZ010000309.1 GCA_015234495.1 Brevundimonas sp.
CCACCACCCGCCCGGTGGCGAGGTCGAAGATCACCGGCTGGGGCCCGTCGGCGCGGGCGGCGGCGAGGATCTGCGGCAGCACCCCGGCCAGCGGACCCTCCCCAACACGGGCGTCGTCCAGGAAGCAGACGACGGGCAGGTCGGTGCGGACGGACATGGTTTCTCCTTCGGCGCGGGCCGGGACAGCGGGACCGACCGGTCAGCCGGGCGGTCAAAAGCGTCCGCCTTATTACCCGGGTAGAATAATGACGTCAATATTATCCGGGCATTATTCCGCCCGCGACGCTGGGCACCGCCCTTTCGCCGCCCGCCCCCGCCCTGTATGAGCGGCGCGAACCTCACAGGAGCAGCGCCGATGGCCGAAACCCTCACCTTCACTCTCGACACCGGCGACGGCGAGGCCCGCGACGTGGTCATCAAGCTGCGCCCCGACCTGGCCCCCGGCCACGTGGCCCGCATCACGGAGCTGGCCCAGGAAGGCTTCTACGACGGCGTCGTCTTCCACCGCGTCATCCCGGGCTTCATGGCCCAGGGCGGCGACCCGACCGGCACCGGCACCTCGGGCTCGTCCAGGCCGAACCTGAAGGCCGAGTTCTCGGCCGAGCCGCACGTGCGCGGCGTCTGCTCCATGGCCCGCACCTCGGACCCGAACAGCGCCAACAGCCAGTTCTTCATCTGCTTCGACGACGCCACCTTCCTCGACCGCCAGTACACCGTCTGGGGCCAGGTCGCCGAGGGCATGGAAC
Source organism: Brevundimonas sp. (assembly GCA_015234495.1). Taxonomy (GTDB): domain Bacteria; phylum Pseudomonadota; class Alphaproteobacteria; order Caulobacterales; family Caulobacteraceae; genus Brevundimonas. Next base: position 747 of record JADGMZ010000309.1, read on the forward strand.
ACGTCGACGCCCTGCCCAAGGGCGAACCGCCCCGCAACCCGGGCAAGATCGTCAAGGCGACGGTGAACTGAGGGATTAGGGATGAGGGATGAGGGATGAGGGACCGGGGGATCGATGCCCCGCTGCCTCTTTCCTGATCCCTGGTCCCTAATCCCTACTCGATCTCAACCACCTCGACCCGCGGCCCGTTCAGCACCAGGGCGATCTCGCCGCGCTTGAGCTTCAGCGCGTCCTCCCCGAACAGCTGGCGGCGCCAGCCCTTGAGGGCGTTGACGTCGGCCGTGTCGCTGAGGGCGATCTTCTCGAGATCGGCGACATTGGCCAGCAATTTGGCGGCCACGCCGGCGTTGTCGCTCTTGGCCTTGAGCAGCACCTTGAGCAGCTCGACCACCGAGGGCGGCGCCGGCTGGTTGTGCGACGGGCGCTCGATCTTCGGCGCGTGGGCCTCGGGATCGGCCAGCGCCCGCTTCAGCTCCTCGGTCAGTTCGAGGCCGAGGCGCGAGGCGCCGAAGCCCTTGGGCACCGAGCGCAGCCGGTTGAAGGCGTCCGGATCGGTCGGGGCCTGGGCGGCGATCTCGTCGATGGCGTCGTCCTTGAGGATGCGCCCGCGCGGCTGGTCACGCTCCTGGGCGGCCCGCTCGCGCCACACCGCCACGGCCTTGAAGGCGGCCAGGTATTTCGCAGAATATTTCTTGGGTTTCAGGCGCTTCCAGGCCTTTTCAGGATCGGTGTCGTAAAGCGCCGGATCGGTCAGGTCGCCCATCTCGGCCATCACCCAGTCGAGCCGTCCGTCCTTCTGCAGCCGGTCGCGCAGCTTGGGATACAGCGCCGCAAGGTGGGTCACGTCGCCCATGGCGTAGGTCAGCTGGGCGTCCGACAGCGGCCGCCGCGCCCAGTCGGTGAAGCGGCTGCCCTTGTCGACCTCCTGGCGCAGCATCTGCCGGACCAGCGATTCGTAGGACACCTGGTCGCCGAAGCCCGCCGCCATGGCCGCCACCTGGGTGTCGAACATCGGCTTCGGCATGGCCCCCAGCTTGGCGAAGATCTCGACGTCCTGGCGGGCGGCGTGGAAGACCTTGAGAATCGATTCGTCGCGCAGCAGGGCGAGGAAGGGCTCGAGGTCGAGGCCCTCGGCCAGCGGGTCGATGTTGGCGGCGTCCGTCGGCGAGGCGGCCTGGATCAGGCACAGCTTCGGCCAGTAGGTCGTCTCCCGCATGAACTCGGTGTCGACGGTGATGAAGGGCTGGTTCGCGAGCTTTGCGCAGAAATCGCGCAGCGCCTCGGTGGTGGTGATCGGCGTCATTCGGATGCTATAGCCCCGCGCCATGCGGTTGTGGCAAGAGCCGCCGCACGAAAACCGCCCACTGAATCAGGCCGCGACCTATGAGCGACACCCCCGACAGCCTGCGCAACGGCCTTACCTACGCGGATGCGGGGGTGGATATCGACGCCGGCGAGATGCTGGTCGACGCCATCAAGCCGCTGGCGAAATCGACCCGGCGCCCCGGCGCGGAGGCGTCGCTGGGCGGGTTCGGGGCCCTGTTCGACCTCAAGGCCGCCGGCTTCCAGGATCCGCTGATCGTCGCCACCACCGACGGCGTCGGCACCAAGCTGAAGATCGCCATCGAGACCGGGCGGCATGACGGCGTCGGCGTCGATCTGGTGGCCATGTGCGTCAACGATCTGCTGGCCCAGGGCGCCGAGCCGCTCTTGTTCCTGGACTACTACGCCACGGGCAAGCTCGACGTGGCCCAGGGTACGGCGGTGGTGTCCGGCATCGCCGAGGGCTGCCGCCAAGCCGGGGCTGCCCTGGTGGGCGGCGAGACGGCGGAAATGCCCGGCATGTACAGCGAGGGCGACTACGATCTGGCCGGCTTCTGCGTCGGGGCCGTGGAGCGCGGGGCGGTGCTGCCGGACATGGACGGGCAGAATGCCGGGGACGTGCTGATCGGCCTGTCCTCGTCAGGCCCGCATTCCAACGGCTACTCGCTGATCCGCCGCATCGTTGAATTGTCAGGCCTGCGTTGGGACAGCGCCGCCCCCTTCGATCCGGGCGTCAGCCTTGCCGACGCCCT
>JADGMZ010000310.1:0-5443 GCA_015234495.1 Brevundimonas sp.
CCGTAGTCCTGCTCCAGCAGGGCCAGCTGTTCGGTCAGATAGGGCCGGAACAGGTCGGGTCGGGTGACGGTGGTGGCGTAGACGCCGGGCCGCGACAGGCGGGCGTAGGCGCGGGTGGCCAGATTGGCGGGGCGCTCGCCGAACCAGCTGACGCGCAGCTGCGGATAGGAGAACAGGCCGCGGGCGCGGGCCTCGGGGTCGGGCCGCTCGCCGGTGGCGAGGAAGGTGCGCACCGCCTCGCGCAGATTGGCGACGGCGTCATTGTAGAGGGTTTCGAGGCGGTCCAGCGCCGCCGGGCCGCTGAGGGCCGTGTTGTTCGTGTCTGTCATGGCTTCAGATAGCGGAAGATGGAGGCCTTGGCGAGGCGGCCGGCCTACCGCGCCGACGAGATCAGGGCGCCGCAGTTGGCGTCGTCGGCGAGGCCGGGGTCGACGAAGGGCAGCAGGGCCGCCAGCGGGGTGACCAGGGCCCCGAGCGCGGCGGCCAGACCGCCCTGGCCCGCCACCGAGCCGGCGTCGATGCCGACCTGCGGCCCGGTCAGCGGCCCCTGCACCGTGATCGGCGACCACAGGCGGATCAGCCGCGCCTCCTTGGTCTCGCCGTCGATGCGCAGGTTGATCGTCTCGGAGTCGAGGTCGATGGTCCCCGCCCCCTGGGCCAGCACCGGGGTGGTGTCGACCACGAAGGTCCGCGCCGTGGCCGTGCCGCCGCTGACGGTGAAGTCGGCGACGGCGCAGCGGATCTCGGCGGTGGAGTCGTCATCCATCTTCAGCAGGCCGGCGAGCACGTTGATGCCCATCAGCTCGGCGAAGGCGGCGCGCATCCGGCCCTGGGGCACGACCAGGCTGATCGTGCCCCTGGAGGCGGCGGCGAAGTCGTGCACCGAGGCGCCGGGGCCTTCCAGCCGAGCCCGGCCGAGCGCCTGACCGGTCACGGTCGGCTGGCCGTCGCGGGCCGGGATGATCGATTCCAGCGGATAGCCGCGCAGGCGGAAGTCGATGGCGCTGTAGGGCCGGTCGCGGGTGGCGTTGATCTTCGCCGTGCCGCGCAGCTCGCCGCGGTTGAAGGTGAAGGCCACCGGGTCGAGATCGAGCACCCCGCCGGCCAGGTCGGCGCCGATGTCGACCTGTCGCACGTCGAAGCCGTTGCGCTTCACCCGCGCCGCCCGGTAGCGGAGCGTGCCGTCCATCACCCTGAGCCGCTCGACGTTGAGGGGCGCGTCCGGCAGCAGGCGGCCAGGGGCGCCGGAACTGACCACCGTATCGCCGCCCGAGGTGACCCGCGGCTTGGCCCCGAGCACGGCCATCAGGTCGTCGATGTCGAGCAGGCGCGATCCCAGCTCCGCGTCGACGCGACGGCGGTCGTCGACCTTGTCGACCACCACCTTCCCCGACAGGTCTGACGATCCGACCCGGCCGCTGACGTCGGCGAAGGTGAACCTGGCGTCGTCCCGGGTCAGCTTGCCGGACAGGCGGTAGGGCGGGGTGTTGGGGGTGGTGACGCCGGTCAGCAGATAGATGTCGGCCAGGTCGCGGCCCTGCAGCCGCAGCGCAGCGGTGAACTGGCCAAGGTCGAAGGGGCGGGTGATCGTACCGTCGGCGACGAGCCGCGTGCCGACGCCGGCGATCTCGCCGTGGAAGGCGTAGGGCCGGTCGCGGCGGATGTTGATGAAGGGGCCGCCGCGGACCAGCACGGTGAGGGGCGTGCCGTTGATCGTTCCCTCGCCCTCGAGATGGAAGCCGGCCCGTCCGTCTGAGCCCTCGCGGGCGTTGAGGGTCGCCTCAAGCCGGATCTTGCGGCCCTGCTCGTCGAGCGAGAGGCGTCCGTCCTGGATCAGCAGCCGGTTGATGGGCGGCAGCTTCAGGCCCTCGCCGGTGTCGGGGGCGTCGGGGTCGAGCCGCCAGCTCTGGCGGCCGTCCGCGGTCGCGACCAGCACCGCCCGGGGACGGACGACCTGCACCAGCGGCATCTCGACATTCCCGGTCAGCAGGGCGCGCAGGCGGACCGAGGCGCGCAGGTCCTCGACCGTCAGGGTGTCCTTCTCCCGCGCCCAGTCCGGGCCCCCGATGCGCAGGTCGCGCACCCGGGCCGACGGGGTCCAGCTGAACAGGTTTACATCGAGGTCGCCGTTGAGCTGGATTTCGCGGTCGTAGCGCGCCGAGGCCCAGCGGCCGATCGGCCCACGCAGCAGGTTCCAGTCGAACAGCAGCAGGAACAGGATGACGGCGGCGACCAGCAGCAGGGTGACCGTGGCGGCGATCTTCTCGGGCGGGCCGGGCCGCCGCGCCGCCGCATAGACCGGGTCGTTGGCCTGGACCCGGTCGCGCCAGGCGCGCGCCCTGGCCGCGGCGGGAACCAGGGCCCGGTCGCGCACGACCCGCCAGTTGGCATTGTCCTTCAGGCGGTTGAGCAAGGCGCGCCTCCGTCGAGCGGAGACAACGCATGACGGCGGCGAAGGCTCAGCCCCACGGAAAAGGGGGCGTCCCCGGCCGGGAACGCCCCCTTTCGCCCGCCGTCGGGGCCAGACCCTAGTCGGCCGGGGCCAGATGCCTGTCGAGCCAGCCGAACACCTCGGTGTGCCACTGGCGGCTGTTGGCCGGCTTGAGCACCCAGTGGTTCTCGTCCGGGAAGACCACCAGCCGGCTCTCGATGCCGCGGCGCTGCAGGGCGGTGAAGGTGGAGAGGGACTGGGCGGTGGGGATGCGGAAGTCCAGGTCGCCCTGGATGACCAGCATGGGGTCCTGCCACTTCGACACGTGGTTGGCCGGGTTGAAGGCCTGGTAGCCGCGCGGGTTCTCCCACGGGGTGCCGCCGTACTCCCACTCGGTGAACCACAGCTCCTCGGTCGAATAGCCCATGCCGAAGGTGTCGAAGACGCCGTCGTGGTTGACCAGGCAGTCGAACTCGCCGGGCCAGTTGCCGGCGATCCAGTTGATCATGTAGCCGCCGTAGGAGGCCCCGAGGGCGCAGGCGTTGTCGCCGTCGAGGAAGGGATAGGCCTGCTGGGCGTGGGCCCAGCCCTTCTGCAGGTCCTCCAGCGGGCGGTCGCCCCAGTGCTGGCTGATCGAGTCGGTGAAGGCCTGGCCGTAGCCGGTCGAGCCGTGGAAATCGATCATCACCACGCCGTAGCCGGCGCCGGCGTAGGTCATCGGATTCCAGCGGTAGGACCAGCTGTTGCCGAACGAGCCCTGCGGCCCGCCGTGGATCAGGAAGGCGACGGGGTATTTCCGGCCCTCGACGTAGTTGGCCGGCTTGATGACGTAGCCGTGCACGGTCTCGCCGTTCCAGCCCTCGAAGTTGAACTGCTCGGCCTCGCCGAAGGCCAGGTCGTCGAGCTGGGGGTTCACGTCGGTGATGCGGATGGGCATCTCGCGGCCGAGGAAGGTCTTGACGAAGAGCTCGGTCGGCCGGGTCAGGCTGTCCTGGGCGATGACGAAGCCCGAGGGCGTCTGCTGGAAGGCCGAGATGTGGCCCTCGCCGGTCACCGGGGTGACCACGCCGTTGCGGGTGTCGATGGCGAACAGCTTCGTCTGACCCACGTCGCCGGCGGTGGTGTAGAGGGTGTGGCCGTCGGCCGACCACTGCAGGGTGTCGGCGGAGCGGTCCCAGTCGGCGGCGATCTGGCGCAGCTGGCCGGTCTGCATGTCGCGCAGCACGATGGCGTACTTGTCGGCCTCGAAGCCCGGGCGGGCCATGGCGCGGTAGGCCAGGGTGCGGCCGTCGGGCGAGAACACCGGCCCGGTGTCCCAGGCGTCGTTGTCGTCGGTCAGGTTCTCGAACGCGCCGTCGCCGCTCAGGCCGTTGGTGCGGTAGAGGTCGAAATTGGTGCTCCACGGCTCGGACTGGCCAGCCTCGCGGGCGGCGAAGACGACGGCGTCGCCGTCCGGCGTGAAGGTGAACTCGCTCTCGTCCCCGAACGGCTTGGAGGGGGTGTCGCCGTCGAAGCCCCTGGTCACCCAGACCGGCTCGCCCGAGCCGTCGGTGCTGACCACGAACAGGTGGTTCTGGGTCCCGTCGTTCCAGGTGTCCCAGTGGCGCACGAACATGCGGTCGTAGACCTGGCCGGTGGTCTTGTCCCCGGCCTCGGCCTTCTGGCGGTCGACGGTGCAGGCGAGGTCGGCGCAGGACGGGAAGACGGCCAGCGCGACCGCCAGCTTGCCGGCGTCGCGGCTGAGGCGATAGGCGTTGACGTCGAGCGGCAGGTCGGTGACCTGCGCCGGCCCGGTTCCGTCCGCATCAGCGCGCCAGACCTGGCTGGAGCCCGAGCGCCCCGACAGGAAATACAGCTTGCCGTCCGAGCCCCAGCGGGCGGTGTTGGCGCCGCCCTCGCTGATGGCCAGCTTGCGGCCCTCGCCCGGCGCCTGCAGGTCCATGATGTAGAGCGCGCCCTGACGGCGGTTGGCGTCGACGTCGGTGGCGGTCACCGAATAGACCACCCAGCGGCCGTCGGGGGAGACCTGCGGATCGCCGAGGCGATTGGCGCTGATCATCTCGCGCCAGGTGAAGGGCTGCTCCGCCTGGGCCGGCGCCGCGGCGGCGGGAGCGGGGGCGACGCCGACGGCGGGGGCCTCGGCCAGGGCGGGGGCGGCGCCGGCCAGCAGGGCGGCGGCGCTGAGGCCGGTCAGGAGTCGGGTCATGGGCGTCATGCGCAGGGGTCCTCGGCGTTTCGGGAACGGGTCGGGGCGAAGGGGTGGCGCCGCCGGGGCCGCGCGTCAATGCCGCCGCCCGCTCGCCGCTTGCGGAGAGTCCCGGGACCGGCGACAAACGGCGGGCATGACCGCCGTCGCCCTCACTCCGCCCGCCGCCGTGTCCGGCCGTGACGGGCCGCACATCTGCGATGTGCTGATCGCCGAGCGCGCGCCGCGCCTGACGCGGTCGCTGCTGTGGCCGCTGGCGCGGCCGTTTCTCTACAAGCTGCTGAACTATCGCCAGGCGGTGCACATGGCCGACGCCCTGCGGCCGCTGTCGGGGGGCGAGGCGCTGGATTACATGAGCGACCTGCTGGACCTGAAGGTGTCGGTGATGAACGGCGAGCGGATCCCGGCGACGGGGCGCTGCATCATCGTCGCCAACCACCCGACCGGGATCGCCGACGGCATCGCCGTGTTCGACGCCATCCGGGCGCGCCGGCCGGACGCGGTCTTCTTCGCCAACGCCGACGCCCTGCGGGTGTCGCCGCGGCTGGGCGAGGCGGTGATCCCGGTGGAATGGGTGGTGGAGAAGCGCACCCGCGAGAAGACCCGCGCCACCCTGGCGGCGGCGAAGGCGGCGTTCGAGGCCGAGCGCTGTCTGGTCATGTTCCCGGCCGGTCGGCTGGCGCGGGTGGGGCGGGACGGGTCGGTAACCGATCCCGAGTGGGCCCAGACGGCGGCCTCACTGGCGCGAAGGCACGGGGCGCCGGTCGTGCCCGTCCATGTCGCGGGCCCGCACTCGCGGCTGTTCC
>JADGMZ010000310.1:5453-13404 GCA_015234495.1 Brevundimonas sp.
GCTGTTCCACTGGTTCGACCGCGTCTCGCGCGAACTGCGCGACGTGACCCTGTTCCACGAACTGCTCAACAAGCGGAAGAAGCCCTTCTTCCTCAAGGTCGGCAAGCCGATCGCGCCGAATCGGCTCGACATCGACGCGGCCCGCGCCACCTATGCGCTGAAGGCCTTCACCGAACGGGTCCTGCCCAGCCAGCCGGACGCCGATTTTGCCTGAGCCCCGCGTGGTCACCCTGGCGGACGCCGAGGCCACCGCCCGGCTGGGCGCAGCCATCGCGCCGCGGCTGGCGCCGGGCGAGGCGGTGCTGCTGTACGGGCCGCTGGGCATGGGCAAGTCGACCCTGGCCCGGGGCCTGATCCGCGCCCTGACCCGGCCCGACGAGGACGTGCCGTCGCCGACCTTCACCCTGGTGCAGTTCTATCAGAGCGAACCGCCGGTGGCCCATTTCGACCTCTACCGCCTGACCCGGGCGGAGGAGGCGGCCGAGATCGGTCTGGACGAGGCGCTGGATGAGGGCTGCGCGGTGATCGAATGGCCCGAGCGGCTGGGCGACGACCCGGCCGCCTGGCTGGGGCCGGACCGACTCGTCATAGTCCTCGGCGAACAGGGCGAAGGCCGGGTTGCGACCGTTTCTGGCGTAGGGGCGTGGGAGAGCAAGCTGATGGACCTGCATGTCTGACCGTGAACTTCAGCGCCTCGATTTCCTGAGGGCCGCCGGCCTCGCCGAGGCCGCGCGCGCCCCCCTGCCCGGCGACGCCTCGACGCGGCGCTACGAGCGGCTGACCACCCCGTCGGGTTCGACCCTGATGCTGATGGACCAGCCGCCGGCGGCGGAGTCTCGTCCCTGTGACCCGTCGTGGACGCCTGAGCGTCGCCGCGCCGAGGGCTGGAATGCGGTGGCCCGGCTGTCCGCCGGACGGATCGAGGCCTTCGCGGCGGTGGCCGAGCACCTGCGGCAGGCCGGGCTGTCGGCGCCGGAGATCGTCGCGCTCGACGCCCCCGGCGGGCTGGCGGTGATCGAGGACTTCGGCGACGACCTGTTCGCGCGGGTGATCGGGGACGGCGAGCCGCAGGCCCCGCTCTATCTGGCGGCGGTGGATGCGCTGATCCGGCTGCATCTGGTCGGGGTGCTGCCGACGGCGCTGCCCGGACCCGGCGGCGACTGGCCGCTGTTGAGCTATGACGCCACGGCCCTGCAGGGCGGGGCGGACCTGTTCGTCGAATGGATGCCGAGGCTGTATCCGGAGCTCGACTTCAGCGCCGCGGCCCTCGACGAATGGCGCGCCGCCTGGGCGCCGGTGGCGGCCATGGGCGAGGACAAGGCCTGGGTGGTCGCCCATCGCGACTATCACGCCGAGAACCTGATCTGGCTACCGCAGCGGGCCGAGCATCGCCGGGTCGGGCTGATCGACTTCCAGGACGCGGTGCTGGCCCATCCGGTGTGGGACCTGCACTCCCTGCTGCAGGACGCGCGACGCGACGTGCCGCCGGAGCTGGAGAAGGTGGCCTTCGACCATTATTGCGAGGCGATGATGGTCGACCGCGAGGCCTACTGGCGGGACTATGTCGCGCTGGCGGCCCTGAACGAGGCCCGCATTCTGGGGATCTTCGCCCGTCTGATCGCGCGCGACGGCAAGCCGCGCTATCGCCAGTTCATGCCCCGCGTCTGGGCCCACCTGAACGCCAACCTGGAACGGCCGGGACTTGAGGCCGTCCGCGCCTGGTTCGAGCGTCATGTCCCGGCGGAGAGACGCGGATGAGCGACGCCCCGAAGACCGCCATGGTGCTGGCCGCCGGACTCGGCACGCGGATGCGGCCGCTGACCGACGACCGGCCCAAGGCGCTGGTCGAGGTCGGGGGCCGGGCCCTGGTCGATCACGTGCTCGACCGGCTGGCCGACGCCGGGGTGGAGCGGGCCGTGGTCAACGTCCACTGGTTCGCCGACCGCCTGGAGCAACATCTGGCCGCGCGCGGGCGCGGGCCGGAGATCCTCATCTCCGACGAACGGGCCGAATTGCTCGAGACCGGCGGCGGTCTGAAGAAGGCGGCGCCGCTGCTGGGGCCCGATCCGGTCTTCGTGGCCAATATCGACAGCGTCTGGACGGACCGTGCCGGCGAGGGGAATTCGGCGCTGAATCAACTCGCTCGCCTGTGGAATCCGTCAATCATGGACGCCGCCCTGCTGCTGGCGCGGCGCGAGGGCTCGATCGGGTTCGAGGGAGCCGGCGACGTCTTTATGGCCGACGACGGGCGGCTGACGTTCCGCGGCGAGGCGGCCTCGGCGCCCTTCGCCTATATGGGCGTGCATATCTGCTGTCCCGATTATGTGACCGACGGTCCCGACGGGGCCTTCTCGCTGAGCGGCCTGTGGCGCCGGTCGGCGGCGGCGGGGCGGCTGTACGGCTGCGTGCTGGACGGCGACTGGATGCACGTCGGCGACCCCGCCGCCCGCGATGCCGCCGAGCAGCGGCTGGCGGGCGGGGCATGAGCCCCCGCTTCGCCCCGTTCGGTCCGCCGGGGCCGCGCTGGTACGCCGTCGAGGCGCGCCGGCCGTTTCTGGAGGACCTCGCCGCGGGCGTGCTGAACTGGCTGGGGGAGCATCCGCCGGAGGCGTTGTCGGACGCCGTCGTCCTGCTGCCCAACCGGCGCGCGGCCCGGGCCTTCACCGGGGCGTTGGCCCGGCTCGCCGGGGACCGTCCGGTGCTGCTGCCGCAGGTGCGGCCGCTGGGCGACCTGGAGGAGGACGAGCCGCCGTTCGCTCCCGGCGAGCTGGGCCTCGACCTGCCGCCGGCCATCGCCCCCCTGACGCGCCGCTTCGAGATGGCGCGGATGATCGTCGAGGACTTCAGCCCCGGCCTCGCCCCGCTGCGGGCGCTGGAGATGGCCGATGCGCTGGGCGGCTTCCTCGACTCCTGCCAGCTGGAGGAGATCGGCGAGCTCGAACGCGTCGCCACCCTGGTCGAGGGCGATCTGGCCGAGCACTGGCAGGAGTCGGCGCGCTTCCTCGGCCTCGCCGTCGAGGCCTGGCCGAAGCGGCTGGCGGCGATGGGGCTGGTCGACCCGGCATGGCGGCGGGCCCGGCTGCTGCGTCTGCTGGCCGAGGCCTGGACGGAGCGGCCGCCGACCCAGCCGGTGATCGCGGCCGGCTCGACCGGCACGGCCCCCGCCGCCGCCGACGTTCTGGCGGCGGTCGCCGCGGCGCCGCAGGGCTGCGTGGTCCTGCCCGGCCTCGACCGCGACCTCGCCGGCGACGTCTGGTCCCGCCTGGGAGACAATGAACAGCATCCGCAGAACGCCCTCTGGCGGCTGCTCGACCGGCACGGCGTCGCCCGCGAGGCGGTGCGTCCGTGGTTCGAGCCCGCCGAAGACCCGGCCCGCGCCGTCCGGGGCCGCGCCCGGCAGCGGCTGCTCAACGAAGCCTTGCGCCCGGCCGAGGCCACCGACGACTGGCGCGACCTGATCAGGACCCTGCGCGCCGACGCCTTCCGCGAACGCTCGGCCGACCCGATCGCCGAGGGGCTGGAGGGGCTGTCGGTGATCACCGTCCGGGCCGAGGAGGACGCCGCCGGCGCCCTGGCCCTGATGATGCGCGAGACGCTGGAGACGCCGGGCCGGACCTGCGCCCTCGTCACCCCCGACCTGGCGCTGGGGCGCCGAGTGGCGGCGCGGCTCGAGCGCTGGGGCGTCACGGCGGACAATTCCTCCGGCCAGCCGCTGTCGCGGATGCCGGCGGGGCGGCTGGTCGACCTCGCCGCCCGTTTCATCGCCACGCCGCTGGACCCCCACGCCCTGCTCGGCCTGCTGAAACACCCGCTGGTCCGCCCGGACGGCGGCGGCGACCGGGCTGTCGGCGCGCTCGAGGAATACGCCCTGCGCGGGCCGCGCCTGCGCGACTGGGCGCGGGCCCGGCGCGCCCTGCTCAGGGCCGGGGAGCCGCGCGACGACGGCAAGCCCCGTTCGGTGCAGACGCTCGAACGGGTGGCCGAGGCCGGCGCCCTGCTCGACCGGCTGGAGTCGCTGTCGGACGCCGCCCGGGCGCCCTTCGCCGACGACGCCCCGCTGGACGCCGCGGCCCGCGCCCTGACGGCCCTGGTCGAGGCGCTGGCCGGGCCGGAGGTCTGGGCCGGGCCCGACGGCGAGGCGGCGGCGTCCCTGCTGGTCGGGCTGATCGAGGGCGGCGCCTCGCTGGGGGCGCTGTCCCGGACCGACTTCGCCGAACTGGTCCGGACCCTGCTGGGCGAGGAGACGGTGCGCACCGGCGGGGCCAACCAGCCGCGGCTGCGCATCCTCGGGGCCATCGAGGCCCGGCTGGTGCGCGCCGACCGGATGATCCTGGCGGGCCTCGAGGAAGGGGTGTGGCCCAACGCCGCCCCGACCGACCCCTTCCTGTCGCGGCCGATGCGCAAGGCCCTGGGGCTGCCGCCGCCGGAGCGCCGCCTCGGCCAGACGGCGCAGGATTTCGTCCAGGCCGCCTGCGCCGACGAGGCCATCCTCGTGCATTCCGAACGGCGCGGCGGTCAGCCGGCGGTCAAGTCGCGCTGGCTGTGGCGGCTGGAGATGCTGACCCGCGGGGCGAACGCCGACGATACGCCGGTCGGGCTGGAGCGGCCGTCTGCTCATCTCGATGTGGCCCGGGCGCTGGACGCCCCGGCCGCCGACCGACCCGACTACGCTCGCCGCCCGGCCCCGACGCCGCCGCTCGCCCGCCGCCCGCGCGAGCTGCCGGTCACCGGGGTCGAGCGCTGGGTGCGCGACCCCTACGCCATCTATGCGCGCTATGTCCTGAACCTGAGACAGATGGATCGGCCCGGCCAGTCGGCCGAGGCCCTGGCGCGCGGCAATGCGGTGCACAAGGCGGTCGAGCGGCTGACGCTGTCGTGGCCCGAGGTGCTGCCCGACGATTGCGCCGACCAGCTGGAGACCCTGCTGCTCGAGGAACTGGGCCACCACGGCTTCGAGGACGCGGCCATGGCGCGCGAGGCCCCGCTGGCCCGCAACTGCGCCCGCTGGCTGTCCGGCTGGGAGGCCGAGCGTCGGGCCCGGGGCGTCGAGATCCGGGTCGAGGAGAAGGTCGAGATGTGGATTCCCGCCCCGGCCGGTCCGTTCCGGCTGACCGCCAAGGCCGACCGGATCGAACTCTCCTCGACGGGCGCGGCGGTGCTCGACTTCAAGACCGGACAGATTCCGTCGCCGAAACAGGTCAGGTCGGGCTTCTCGCCGCAACTGACCCTGACCGGGGCGATCCTGGCCGAGGCGGGGCTCAAGGACGCCGGCCCGGTCCAGCCGGAGGAGCTGACCTATGTCCGGGTGGTGGGACGCAAGGTTCCCGGCCAGGCGGCGGTGCGGGCCAGCGGCGACGAGGCCGTGGCCCTGTCGGAGGCGGCGCTGGACGGGCTGAAGCGGCGCATCGCCCGCTTCGACGACGAGGCCACCCCCTATCCGTCGTGGGTGGCGCCGCAGTTCATGGGCTCGTTCGGCGGCAACTACGACCACCTCGCCCGGGTGTGGGAATGGCATGTGGTGGGCGGCGAAGACGGCGGAGAGGCGGAATGAGCGCGCGCATCCTGCCCGACCCGCACCAGATCGCCGCGGCCGATCCGCGCCAGTCGGTGTTCGTCACCGCCAACGCCGGCTCGGGCAAGACCTCGACCCTGGTCGACCGGGTGGCGCGGCTGTTGCTGGAGGAGGTCCAGCCCGGCGAGATCCTGTGCGTGACCTATACCAAGGCCGCCGCCGCCGAGATGCAGGCGCGGCTGTTCGACCGGCTGGGCGCCTGGGCGGTGATGGACGACGAGGCGCTGGCGCAGTCGCTGGCCGATCTGGATACGCGAGACCCGCGCGCCCTGTCCGGCGCCGAGCTGTCGAAGGCGCGCCGCCTGTTCGCCAAGGCGCTGGAGACGCCGGGCGGGCTGAAGATCCAGACCATCCACGCCTTCTGCGAGAAGCTGCTGCGCCGCTTCCCGATCGAGGCCGGGATCTCGCCCGGCTTCACCGTGCTGGAGAACGAGGCGGCGGCGGCCCTGTCGCACGCGGCGCGGGAAGCGCTGGCCCGCCATGCGTTGACCGACCCCGAGGGACCGGTCGGCCGCGCCTACAGCCATTTCGCGGTCGAGCTGGACTGGGGCGCCTTCCAGTCGCTGCTGGCCATGATCGAGGCGGACCGCGCCAAGCTGACCGACTACACCGCCCGCGTCGCCGACGGCCGGGCCCCCGCGCCGCACATGCTGGTCGGCAGCCATCCGGACGAGACGCCGGAGACGATCGAGGCCGACTTCCTGCGCTGGCTGGACCGGACGGAGTGGCTGGCGATCGCCGACCAGATGGCCACGGGCTCGGCCAATGACCAGAAATGCGCCGCGCGGATGCGGGCGGCGGGGTGGAGCTTCGCCGGGCTGGGGGAGGTGTTCCTGACCGGCGGCGAGCCGCGCAAGGCCATGGCCACCGCCAAGGCGCCGCCGATGGCCGGGCGCTGGCTGACCAATCTGCAGCTCAAATACCTGTCGGCGCTGGACGCCCTGCGCAAGGCGCGGGTGGCGAAGGACACCGTCCATGTGCTGACCCTGGCCGAGGCCCACGCCCGCCTCTACGACCAGGCCAAGGCCGCGGAGGGGGCGCTGGACTTCGGCGATCTGGTCGCCCGCACGGTCGAGCTGCTGACCGGGAAGGCGGCGGCCGCCTGGGTGCTCTACAAGCTGGACGGCGGCATCGAGCACGTGCTGGTCGACGAGGCCCAGGACACGGCGCCGCAGCAGTGGGACATCCTGCGCGCCCTGACCGAAGGCTTCTTCGCCGGCGAGGGCAGCCAGAGGTTCACCCCCGTCCCCGCTTCGGGACAGCGGCTCGAGCGCACCGTCTTCGCGGTCGGCGACGAGAAGCAGTCGATCTATTCCTTCCAGGGCGCGCGCCCGGAGCGCCTGCGGCAGGAATCCCAGCGTTACGACGCGCTGGTGACCGGTTCGGGGGCGTCGTTCCAGGGCGTTGAACTGGCCACCTCCTTCCGCTCGACGCCGGAGGTGCTGAGGTTCGTCGACGCCGTGTTCGACGGCCCGGAGCGGACGGCGGCGCTCGTCGGCGAGGAGATCGCGGCCATCCCGCCGCACCTCGCCAGGCGCGAGGGCCAGGCCGGCTGCATCGACCTGTGGCCGCTGTTCGAGGACGTCAGGCCGCCCGAGCCGGAGGTGTGGGACCCGGTCGACCAGGAGCCTGGGACCAGCGGCCGCAAGCAGCTGGCGGCGAAGCTGGCGGCCGAGATCCGGCGGCAGGTGGAGACCGGCGAGGCGGTCTACGACCGCAAGAGCCGGGAGCGACGCCCGTGCGGCTACGGCGACTTCCTCATTCTCGTGCGGCGGCGCGACGCCACCTTCGAGGAGATCATCCGGGCGCTGAAGACCGCCGGCGTGCCGGTGGCCGGGGCCGACCGGCTGAAGCTGTCGTCGCACATCGTCTTCGATGACCTGATCGCGCTGGCCCGCTTCGCCCTGTTCCCGGACGACGACCTGAGCCTGGCCGGCGTGCTGCGCAGTCCGTTCTGCGACGTCGACGAGGACAGCCTGTTCGCCCTCGCCGGCGGCAAGGACCGCCGGAAGCTGTGGCGGGAGCTGCGCGCGCGGGCCGACGAGCGGCCGGAATGGTCCCACGCCCGGGACCTGCTGGCCTTCGCCCTCGAGCGCCGCGACCGCGACCCGTTCGCCTTCTTCTCGGGCCTGCTCAACCGGGTGGATGCGGACGGCGTCTCGGGCCGGGCCCGGGTGCTGCGCCGGCTG
Source organism: Brevundimonas sp. (assembly GCA_015234495.1). Taxonomy (GTDB): domain Bacteria; phylum Pseudomonadota; class Alphaproteobacteria; order Caulobacterales; family Caulobacteraceae; genus Brevundimonas. The sequence continues at coordinate 13,215 of JADGMZ010000310.1, forward strand.
GGCCGCGAGGCCGAGGAGGCCATCGACGAGACCCTCAACCAGGTGCTGTCGGCGGAGGACCGGGGGGCGGTCGACCTGGAGACCTGCGTCGCCCTGCTGGAGGCCGCCGACGTCGAGGTCAAGCGCGAGCTGGAGGGGCCGCGCGGCGAGGTGCGGGTGATGACCGTGCACGGCGCCAAGGGGCTGGAGG
>JADGMZ010000311.1 GCA_015234495.1 Brevundimonas sp.
CGCCGCCGCGCCCCGATGCGGTCCATGGCGTCCTTGATCAGGCCGGCGCTGCCGAAGAACAGCGGGCCGCGGAAGGTCAGCACGCCGACGTCGTCGGGCAGGCCCTGGTTGGGGGCGTAGCGGCCTTCGCCGTTGTCGGGCCGGTCGCCCTCGATGATCGGGGCGCGGCCCTCCAGCGTGGCCAGGTTGGACATCCGGTGCATGAAGATGAAGGTGGCCAGGGCCATGCCGACGCCGATGGCGACGGTGAGGTCGACCAGCACCGTCAGGCCGAAGGTGGCCAGCAGCACGGCCCGGTCGCCGCGCGAGGTGCGCAGGATCAGGCGGAAGCGGTGGGTCTCGGCCATGTTCATGGCCACCACCACGAGGATGGCCGCCAGCGCCGCCATGGGCACGAAGACCATCACCGGCGCCAGCACCAGCATGAAGACCAGCAGGAAGGCCGCGTGCAGCATCCCCGCCACCGGCGAGCGCGCCCCGGAGCGGATGCTGGTGGCGGTGCGGGCGATGGCCCCGGTGGCGGGCAGGCCGCCGACCGCCGCCGAGGCGATGTTGGCGACCCCCTGGGCGGTCAACTCCATGTTCGAGCGGTGGCGGCGGCCGGTCATCTGGTCGGCGACTACGGCGGAGAGCAGCGACTCGACCCCGGCCAGCAGGGCGATGGCCAGGGCGCTGGGCAGGATGTCGGCGGCCTTGCCCCAGGTCCAGAACGACAGGTCGGGCGCGGGGATGCGGGCGCTCATCTCGCCGAAGCGCGAGCCGATGGTCTCGACCGGCAGGCCCAGGGCGGCCACGCCCACGGCGGCGACCACCGTGGCGACGAGGAAGCCGGGAACGCGGGGCGCATGGCGCCGCATCAGCAGGATGGCCGCGACGCTGCCGGCCGAGAGCGCCACGGCCGGGACGGTGAGGGTCTCCCGCGCCGCCCACAGCGCCTGCATCTTGGGAATGAACTCGGCCGGGATCTCCGCGGCGGTCAGGCCCAGCAGGTCGGGGATCTGGCTGGCCAGGATGACCACGGCGATGCCGCTGGTGAAGCCGGTGGTGACCGGGTCGGGGATGTATTTGATCAGGCTGCCGACCCGGGCGAGGCCGGCGACCACGAGGATGGCGCCGGCCATCAGGGTGGCCATCAGCAGGCCGTCGTAGCCGTGCTTGCTGATGACGCCGTAGACGATGACCACGAAGGCCCCGGTCGGGCCGCCGATCTGGAAGCGGCTGCCGCCGAGGGCCGAAATCAGGAAGCCGGCCACCACGGCGGTGACCAGGCCAGCCTCGGGCGTCGCCCCGGAGGCGATGGCCAGCGCCATGGCCAGGGGCAGGGCGACCACGGCGACGGTCAGGCCGGCGATGGTGTCGGCGCGGAAGTCGCCGAAGCCGTACCCCTGCCTCAGGACCGTGACGGTCTTGGGCAGAAACAGTTTCCAGTCAGAGCCCTTCACCGCCCGCCGCCTTTCGTTCGATCAACCTGACTCCGCGTCCGGTCCCCTGACCGGGGCTGCCGTCGGCGATCATCTCCACCCCGGCCTCGGCCACCGCGGTGACGACCTTCTCGAGGCTGTCGACGACGGCGCGAACCGAGCCGGGGCAGGCCTCCATGCGCTGGACCGTCTGGGGCGACAGTCCGGCCAGGCGCGCCAGTTCGCGCTGGTCGATGCCGAGGAGCGCCCGGGCGGCGCGGAGCTGGGGTCCGGTGATCATTCAGAACTCCATGATGATAGATCATATATCACCAAAGGTGTTCGGAAGCTCAAGTGTGACAAATCACCCTGCCGTGGCGGCGGTTCGATGCGGCCCACCAAAAAGGCCCCGGCGATCGCTCGCCGGGGCCGGATTGCGGTCAGGACTGTTGGCCTCACCAGATGCGGGCGCGGGCCTCCGGCGCGAGGTATTGTTCGTCGCCCGGCTCGACGCCGAAGGCTGCATACCAGGCGTCGATGTTCCGCACCGTGGCGCCGGCGCGGTACTGGCCCGGAGCGTGGGGGTCGACGGTGACCTGCTGGCGCAGCGCCTCGTCGCGGATCTTGGTGCGCCACACCTGGGCCCAGCCGAGGAATACCCGCTGATCGCCGGTCAGGCCGTTGATCACCGGGGCCGGCTGGCCGTTCAGCGACATGTGGTAGGCGTCCAGCGCCAGCAGCAGGCCGCCGAGGTCGGCGATGTTCTCGCCCATGGTCAGATCGCCATTGACGTTGACGCCTTCCAGCGGGCTGAGCGCCGAATACTGGGCCCCCAGCACCTTGGCGCGCTCCTCGAACTTGGCGGCGTCCTCGGCGGTCCACCAGTCGCGCAGGGCGCCGTCGCCGTCGGTCTTGCGCCCCTGGTCGTCAAAGCCGTGGGTGATCTCGTGCCCGATCACCGCGCCGATGCCGCCATAGTTGATGGCCGGGTCGGCGTTCGGATCGAAGAACGGGGCCTGCAGGATGGCGGCGGGGAAGACGATCTCGTTGCGCACCGGGTTGTAGTAGGCGTTCACCGTCTGCGGGGTCATGGCCCATTCCAGCGGATTGACCGGCTTGCCCAGCTTGTCGAGGTTGAAGGCCCATTCGAAGGCCGCCGACCGCTCGACGTTGCCGTACAGGTCGCCCGGCTCCAGCTTCAGGCCGTCGTACTCGCGCCACTCGTCCGGATAGCCGATCTTCACGCCGAAGCGGCTCATCTTGTAGAGCGCCTGCTCCTTGGTCTCCGGGCTCATCCATTCGAGATCGCGGATGCGCTCGGTCATGGCGGCGCGCAGGTTGGCGACCAGTTCCTCCATCTGGGCCTTGGACTCGGCCGGGAAGTGGCGGGCGACGTATTCGCGACCCAGCAC
>JADGMZ010000312.1 GCA_015234495.1 Brevundimonas sp.
GAAGGGCGTCTGCCCCAACTGCGGCGGCGGCTTCGTCGCGCGCCCGATCTGGCCGGCGCGGCTGATGGGGAAGTACCCGGCGTCGACGAAGCGGATGCTGAAGGCGGAGGGGTGTGGGACCTAGCGGTCAACCACACCGCTCATCCCGGCGAAAGCCGGGACCCAGTCCTGTCCAGCGAAGCGCGGGCGCATCAGGATCTGAGCTTGCGGGCCCGCTCGTCCACATCATCACCCAAAGCACTGGGTCCCGGCCTTCGCCGGGATGAGCGGATCAAGGTTCAGACCACCAGCGCCGCGAAGGCCGCCACCACCTGTTCGTAGGCCTTGCGCTTGAAGGGGACGACCAGGTCCGGGGCCTCGTCGAGGCGGCCCCAGCGCCAGGCGTCGAATTCGATGTCGCCGTGGCGTTCGAGGTCGACCTCGGACTCCTCGCCGGTGAAGCGGAAGGCGAACCACTTCTGCTTCTGGCCCCGCCAGTCGCGACCCGGCGTCGGGCGCACGTCAGGCGGGAAGTCGTAGGCGATCCACTGCTGGATTTCAGCCAAGGGCTCGATCGAGGTGACGCCGGTCTCCTCGGCCAGTTCGCGACGTGCGGCGGCCTCGTAATCCTCGCCGTCGTCGACGCCGCCTTGGGGGAATTGCCAGTTGTGCGGCCCCGGCGTGCCGGCGCGGCGGCCGTACCAGACGCGGCCGTCCGGATGGAACAGAACGACGCCGACGTTGGGGCGGTATTGGCTGAGGGGGTCGGTCATGGGGCCGGAGTGCTAGTGAGCAAGAGGTGCTGGTGAGCCAGTGCGGCTCACCTCGTGCTCACTAGCACTTTTCACTCGATTACCGTCCCGGCCGGTTCGCCAAGGCTGATGCGGGGGCCAGCTGCAGGCCGCGGGCTTCCAGCCCGGCGGTCCAGCGGGCGGCGGCCTCGACGGTGACGGGGTAGCTGAAGCCCGTGCCGAGCGCTTGGCCGCGGGCCTTGGCGAGGGCCTCAAGGGCGTTGAGCTGGCCCATGATGGCGGTCGGGGACTGTTCCTCGTCGACGATGCGGTTGGCGCTGGCGCGGGCCCAGGCGCCCGGCCGGCGGCTCATTGAGCCGTCGTCGAGGAAGGCGACGCCGCGCTGGCGCAGCACGGTCATGAAGGCGGTCACACCCTCGTCGGAGGTGATGAAGCGGTCGCCGAGATAGTTGGTGACCCCGAAATAGCCGGTGGCGCGGCTGAGCAGCCAGTTCATCTTCGCCTGGATGTCGTCGGCCCCGGCGCTGGCCAGCAGGGTGTAGGGGCCCGGGTCGTTGGCGGGATAGCCGGTCGGCTCCATCGGCATTTCCAGCATCACCTCGTGCCCCTGGGCGCGGGCGAGGTCGATCCAGCCCTGCAGCCCCTGGGCGTAGGGCACGAAGCTGAGGGTGACCTCGGCCGGCAGGCGTTCGATGGCGCCGCGGGTGGTGTCGGGGTTGAGGCCGAGGCCGCCGACGATCAGGGCCACGCGCGGCTTGCCGTTGGAGACGAAGGGGCGGGCGTAGGCCTGGGCGGGCACGCGGCCGTCGGGGGCGATGCGCGGCAGGGGGCCGTCGGGGCCCGGCTGGCTGAGCCCGGCGATGGGGGCGGCGGCCAGCGGCTGGGCGGCGACGCGCGGGGCGGTGACGGCGGCGCCGGTTCCCGAGACGGTGGCGCCGTCAGGCAGGGTGATCACCGCCTGGCCCATCAGCGTCGGATCGCCGTCCTCGGCGGTCAGGTCGGCGTAGAGGCCTGAGCCGTCGAGCGAAAAGGCCTCCATACCGGTCGGAACCGGAGTGTCGGCGGCGGCCGGCCGTTTCAGGTCGACGCGGGCGGAGGGGGCGCCGGCGCGAGGGTCGCCGAGCACGGTGACGAACAGGGCCGCGGCGCCGAGCAGCAGCACGCCGGCGCCGGCCACGGCCACCGGCGGCTTCCTGAGCACGCGCAGCAGAGGGGCGAAGGTTTCGGACATGGATGGACGGGCCGGCGGGGCGCCCGCGGTGGCGGCGAGAACGGACTGGCGCTTGGCGAACATGGGCAAGGAACTGGGCGCTCGAACCGGGTCCGCGGGGCGGACTCCTTCAAGCGCACAATGGGCGAGCGTCGGTTAAGAAAGCCTAACGCGGTGTTAGCTATGCGGGAGGAGGGCTTAGGGCTTAGGAACTAGGCAGTGCGCAACGGCCCGCGCGCCATGTTCCAGGCCTCTAATTCCTAAGCCCTAAGCCCTCGCCTCAGGGCGTCTCATCCGGCGTATCCGCAGCCGCCATGGCCGTGCCGGGCGGGGTGACGATGACGCCTTCGGGGGCGGCGGCCAGCCGGGTCAGCTCGCCGCCGGCGCGGAGCACGTCGAAGGCGCGCTCCAGCTGGTAGTCCTTGTCCTTGTCGTAGGCCTCGCCCGGGGCCTCGTGCGGGGTGTGCGGGCCCTTGCGCTCGGCGCCTATGGAAGCGTCCAGGGCGGTGGCGTAGGCGGCCTCGGAGTAGATGAAGTTCGAGCGCGAGACGATCCTGGCCTCGGCCTCGGAGCGGGCCACCTCGAGGTCGGGCTCGATGCCGATCTTCTGGATCGAGTCGCCCGACGGCGTGTAGTAGCGCGCCGTGGTGATCGACAGGGCGCCGTCGGCACCGCCGCGCAGCGGGATGACGCTCTGCACCGAGCCCTTGCCGAAGCTGGTCAGGCCTATGAGGGTCGCGCGCTGGTGGTCCTTCAGGGCCCCGGCGACGATCTCGGAGGCCGAGGCCGAGCCGTAGTTGATCATCACCACCAGCGGCGCGCCGCCGGTCAGGTCGCCCGGACGCGCGGCGTAGCGCAGGATCTGCTC
>JADGMZ010000313.1 GCA_015234495.1 Brevundimonas sp.
GATCATCGTCTTCATCAACGCCATCGGCGGCATCCTGATCGGGGCCGTGCAGCACGGCATGGCGATCGGCGACGCGGCCAACAGCTATCTGTCGCTGACCGTCGGCGACGGCCTCGTGACCCAGGTCCCGGCCATCATCATCTCCATCTCGGCCGGCTTCCTCGTCTCCAAGGCCGGCGTCGAGGGCTCGGCGGACAAGGCCCTGGTCAGCCAGCTGGCCACCAATCCGGTCAGCCTCGGCGTCGTCTCGGCGGCGGCGGGCCTGATCGGCCTGATCCCCGGCATGCCCTTCCTGCCCTTCGCCGCCCTGGCCGTCGGGACGGGGATCCTGGCCTGGCGTCTGGGCCGTCAGCGCCTCAAGCCCCAGCCGACCGAGGCCGAACTCAGCGCCGCCGCCGCCAGCCCCAAGGAGGACGTCGAGGAGCCGATCGGCACCGCCCTGACCATCGACGAGGTCAAGATCGAGCTCGGCTACTCCCTGCTGTCCCTGATCAACGATCTCGAGGGCCGCCGCCTGACCGACCAGGTCCGCGCCCTGCGCCGCTCGCTGGCCCAGGAGTACGGCTTCGTCATGCCGTCGGTGCGCATCCTCGACAACATGCGCCTCGGCACCCAGGGCTACGCCATCCGCATCAAGGAGATGGAGGCCGGTTCGGGCGAGGTCCGTCTGGGCTGCCTGATGGCCATGGACCCGGCCGGCCGCCAGGTCGAACTGCCCGGCGAACACACCCGCGAACCCGCCTTCGGCCTGCCCGCCACCTGGATCGACGAGAGCCTGCGCGAGGAGGCGACCTTCCGCGGCTACACAATCGTCGACCCCTCGACGGTTCTGACCACCCACCTGACCGAAATCCTCAAGGAGAACATGGCCGAACTGCTCTCCTACGCCGAGGTCCAGAAGCTGCTTCGCGAACTCGGGCCGGAAGAGAAGAAGCTGGTCGACGAACTGATCCCGACCGTCGTCACCGTCACCACCCTGCAACGCGTGCTGCAGTCCCTCTTGCGCGAAAAGGTCTCGATCCGCGACCTGGCCGCCATCCTCGAGGGCCTGGCCGAGGCGGCGCCGCATACCAGTTCGGTCACCACCCTGGTCGAGCATGTCCGCGCCCGCCTCGCCCGTCAGCTGTGCTGGCAGCACAAGGGCGACGACGGCGCCCTGCCGATCGTCACCCTGTCGCCCGACTGGGAGCAGGCCTTCGCCGAGGCCCTGGTGGGGCAGGGCGAGGACAAGCAGCTGGCCATGGCTCCGTCGAAGCTGCAGGACTTCATCCGCGCCGTCCGCGACGTCTTCGAGCGCGCCGCCATGGCCGGCGAGACCGCCGTCCTGCTCACCGGCCCGCAGGTCCGCCCCTACGTCCGCTCGATCATCGAACGCTTCCGCGGCCAGACCGTGGTGATGAGCCAGAACGAGGTCCACCCCAAGGCGCGGCTGCGCACCATCGGGACGGTCTGACGCCTCCTACTGGACGCTCCAGCCTACCGCCGACGCCTCCCGCGCCACGTCGTTGGCGGGGCGGGCGACCAGTCCGGACTGGGTGATCCACACCTCGTAGCGGGCCCCGTCGGCCATCGGCATATAGGCCCCGCCGCCGTACAGGGTGTCGACCGCATCGACGCGCTGCCGGTACTTCCGCGCCGTGTCCCAGGCGCTGACCCGCCATGGCAGCCAGCCCGGGCCGGCGTCTCCCCCGGCCAGCGGATGCACGCTGCGCGCCCCGTTGATCTCCTGATCGATCGAGCGGTAGCGCCCCGACAGCCGGTCCAGCCGGTATTGGGTGTCCAGCCCCAGCACATTGGCCCACGGCTTCCACTTCAGCACCTGCGCCTCCACCCGCCATTCGTCGCCGTGCAGCGGATACAGGTTGCTGACCGCCGGGGCGTTCTCGCCGCGCGAAGGCTGCATCACCGTCGCCTCGAAATACTGGGGGCCCAGCTGGCGGGTCTCGATGGTCGCCACCGGCCGCTCATGGGTCAGGCGCGAATAGGTCTGCACGTCCAGCCCCAGCAGGGCCGCGATCATGGCCGCAGCGAGGAAGCCCGCTCCTCCGACCCCGCCCAGCAGACCGCTGAAGAACCGCCCCCTGACCAGGCCGCCCACCCCCCGGAACAGCAGCACCAGCCCGATGAGTCCGACCAGCGCCGGCGCGATCCACCACCACCAAACCATCCGTAAGCTCCCACCCGTGCCGGTCGATCTTTACCCTGAATCCACGCAAGGGGGGCGGTTTCCCTTCCTGCGCGACTGGACAGGCCGGACCGCGCCGCTAATGCTCGCGGCCGATGTTTCCGGCTCTTCGCCCGTCCCTGCCCGCCCTGCTCCGGTTCGCGCGGACCCCCAGCATCGGACGGTCGATCGTCGCGCTGATGGCCGGGGCGATGCTGCTGCTGCTGGCGGTCAACGCCGCCACCTTCGTGATGATCCAGCGGACGGCGGCCTTCAACGACCAGGTCGAGCGCTCGCACCAGGTGCGCCGGGCCGCGGGGGCGCTGCTGCTGTCGCTGGTCGACGCCGAGACCGGCCAGAGGGGTTTTCTGCTCACCGGCCGGCCGGAGTTTCTCGATCCCTACAACCGCGCCGACCGCTCGGTGCCCGAACACATCGAGGAGCTGGAGCGGCTGACCCGGGGCGACCCCCTGCTGGAGGGCCAGATCGCGCCCATGCTGGAGGCCGCTCGCGACAAGATCGCCGAACTGGACCGCTCGCTGGCGCTGGCCCGCACCGGCCGCACCGGCGAGGCCCTGCAGATGATCCAGTCGGGCCGGGGCGAGGCCCAGATGGACTCGATCCGCGCCCGC
>JADGMZ010000314.1 GCA_015234495.1 Brevundimonas sp.
ATGAACCACAACTTCGACATGCCCGCCCGCGCCGAGACCGACGGCAAGCTGTGGGTCACAGGTACCTAGCAGCATCCCGGCTTCCGTCCGCTGCTCGAGGCCATCCCCGCCAACGGCGCTGTGGCCCTGGCCTTCGGCAAGGACACGCCGCAGGACACCGGCGAGGACAACTGGGTCAACGCCTCGGACCACGCCGCCTTTCACCGCGCCCAGGTGCCCTTCCTGTATTTCGGCGTGAACTATCACCCGGACTACCACCGCCCGTCTGACGATTTCGAACGCATCACCCCGTCGGTCTTCATCAGCGCGACCGAACTGTCGATCGCCGGATTCCGCGCCCTCGACCGCGGCCTCGACCGTTAGGAATCGACAGCGCCGGCCCGGCGCGACGGGCGGGCTTGCGGAGGAGCCGATGCACACCAGACTTCTCGCCGCCGCCGCGGTCCTGGCGATGTTCGCCGTAACCGGCTGCGAGCGCACTCCGGTCCCCGCAGATTCGCCCGCCGGCGCCCCGGCGGCGACCGGGTCCAGCCACGCCGCGACCGCCGACATCTCCGGCTACTACATGCCGGTGCAGCCCGTGCGGATCGGCCGGTGGAGCCTCCACCACGTCTTCGTCGGCCAGGCCTTCGAGTTCGAGGCCTGGGGGGGCGGGGCGCGCAGCGAGACCTTCGCCCCGGTGATGATCCAGTTCGACGACGTCACCAGTCCGATGGTGCGGACCGAACTGGGCGAGGCGCCCGGCGTCACGGCCCGGGTCCTGCCGACCCGCTATCGGGTAACCGACACCGCCGTGACCTTCGAAGGCCGGTCTCCGGAACTTGGGCGGGTGGTCTTCGAGGGTCGCCTCGACCCCGGCGCCCTCGCCACCGCCCGGCGCAATCTCGGCGGCGACGGCGTGGTCCTGACCGGCGCCCTGACGGCGGACGGGGAGACGGTCAGCGACATCCGCCTGCACTGGTGGATGGGCGACTGAGCGCGGCGCCTCAGGCGCCGTTGCGAATGTCCAGCTTCAGGCCCAGGGCTTCGGCCAGGGCCTTGCCGCGCCGCCGCGTCTGTTCGCCCAGCAGGACGTCGGCATAGCCCTCAGCCGCGGACAGGACCAGCACGCCGTCCTCAACCGCGACATGGGCGTTGACCAGCAACTGCGGCGACCGCCCCGACAGATCGCAGGCCAGGCGTATGGCGAGGCCCAGGGCCCGCGCCGCTGTCCTCTGCTCCGGCTTCAGCAGCCGGTCCATCGTGGCCGGCTCCGGCGTCGCCCCGCCGCCGCCATAACGGGCGTTCACCGCGGTCGCCAGGAAGGCGCGCTCGGCATGGTCCTGGCCCGGGATCGGCGCGCGCAGCACCTGGTCGAAGGCCAGTTCGACGCGGTGATCCGGATGCAGGCGGGCGCCCAGGTCCGCCAGCCGGCAGGCGGCGTCGGCCAGTACGCGGTCCCGCCGGCCGCCGAAGGCCTTCGGCAGGGCTTCCACGATCGGCTCTATCCATCCCAGGACCGCCCCCGCCAGTCCGGGCGAGACCCCTTGCCGTGCGCCGAGGGCCGTGCAGCCCGCCAGCAGCGGGTCCGCCGCCGCCGTTTCCTCGTCCAGGGCTTCGAACAGCAGACCCTCGCGCACCCCCCAGGCCGAGAGCACCACTCGTTCGAGGCCGAGCCGTTCGATCAGGCCTTCGAGCACCATGGCCGCATGCGGGACGGTTTCAGCCCGCTTTTTCGACAGACCCTTCCAGCGTTCCAGCGAGGCGCGGGACGAGCGCGAAACGAGACGCGCGATCTCCAGCGCCTCATCGGCCTCCATGACGTACTGATGCACGATCTGAAGCGGATAGCGGGCGTGACCCATGTGCATCTGGGCCAGCGTCCGCCATGCTCCGCCTACGGCGTAAAGCGTATCGGCCTGGTACTCGCCCGCCGGCTCCAACAGGCCGGCGATGGCGTCTCGCGACTTGCTTCCCTCGGACAGTCCCCTGGCGGCAAAGGCGAAGGGACCGAGCGGCAGGGTGACGCCGCGCCCGACACGGCCGTCCTCGACTCCGATCAACTCCAGACTGGAGCCGCCCAGGTCGGCCACGACCCCTTTTGCAGCCGGTATTCCCGCGATGACGCCGAGGGCAGCGTAGCGCGCCTCCTCCTCGCCTGACAGGACCCGGATGATCAGTCCGGTTTCCGCCGCCACGCGCTCGCAGAAGGCCTGGCCGTCGGCCGCTTCCCGAACGGCCGCGGTGGCGGCGACGAAGGTCTGCGCCGGCCTGGCGCCGTCCAGCACCGCCGCGAAACGCTTCAGGGCGGTCAGGGCCACCGCCGCGCCTTCTTCCGACAGCCGGCCGGTCGTGGCGAGATCGCGCCCCAGTCCGGCCAGCACCTTCTCGTTGAAGACCGTCCAGATGGCCCGGCCCTCCAGCCGGTAGAGGACGAGGCGGATCGAGTTGGAGCCGATATCGATGGCTGCGAACTCGCGGGGCGCTGCGGATGCGGGGTCGGCCGGATCGGGCATCAGCGCTTCTTCCGCGTCGGCTCGTAGCTCAGCTGGCCGGGCAGGATCTTCACCTTGCGTCCGCGGCCCGACAGGCTGGGATTGGTCATGAAATAGCGGTGCGCCGAGAAGGGTCGGGCCGGATCGGCCGGCGTGACCCGATGATAGTCGCCCTCGGCGTCCAGCACCCAGCTCTGCGCATCGTCCTTGAGGTTGGCGACCATGATCTGGTCCAGCACCTGGTCATGGACGGTGGCGTTGCGCACCGGCGTCATGAGCTCCACCCGACGGTCGAGATTGCGCGTCATCCAGTCAGCCGAGGAGATGAACAGCTTCGCCTTGTCATGCGGCAGGTCACGGCCATTGGCGAAGGCCACGATCCGCGCGTGCTCGAGGAAACGGCCGACGATCGACTTGACCCGGATGTTCTCCGACAGGCCCGGCACCCCGGGCCGCAGACAGCAGATGCCCCGCACCACCAGTTCGATGCGCACGCCCCACTGGCTGGCGCGGTACAAGGCGTCGATCACCCCCGGGTCGACCAGAGAGTTCAGCTTGGCCCAGATCGCCGCCGGCTGGCCCTTGGCCGCCGCCGCCATCTCGTGACCGATCAGGTCGAGCAGCGTCTCCTTCATGTTCAACGGCGAGACCACCAGGGCCTCCAGCTCGTCGGGGGTGGCGTATCCGGTGATGTAGTTGAACACCCGCGTCGCATCCTGCCCCAGCACCGGATCGCAGGTGAACAGGCTCAGGTCCGTGTAAACCCGGGCCGTCACCGGATGATAGTTGCCGGTGCCGAAATGGCAGTAGGTGCGCAGGTTCTCGCCCTCGCGGCGCACCACCACGCTCAGCTTGGCGTGGGTCTTGTACTCGACGAAGCCGAAGACGACGTGGACGCCGGCCCGCTCCATCGCCCGGGCCCACTTCAGGTTGGCTTCCTCGTCGAACCGGGCCTTGATCTCGACCAGGGCGGTGACGTTCTTTCCGTTCTCGGCCGCCTCGATCAGGGCCGCCACGATCGGGCTGTCGCGCGAGGTGCGGTAGAGGGTCTGCTTGATGGCGATGACGTGCGGGTCGCGCGCCGCCTGGCGCAGGAACTGGACCACCACGTCGAAGCTCTCGAACGGGTGGTGGATCAGCATGTCCTTCTCGCGCACGGCCGCGAAGATGTCGCCGCCGTTGTCACGGACCCGTTCCGGATAGCGCGGCTCGTAGCCGGGGAATTTCAGGTCGGGATGGCCGCTTGGAATGAGGTCCGAGACCTGGGCCAGCCCCAGCATGCCGTCGACCAGCACGATGTCCCCGGCGGCGGCGTCCAGCTGGCTGGTGATGAAGGTGCGAAGATCGTCTGGCATGGACGCCTCGATCTTGATGCGCACGACCGAGCCGAGGCGGCGCTGTTTCAGCGCTTCCTCGAACTCCATGACCAGATCCTCGGCCTCTTCCTCGATCTCGATGTCCGAGTCGCGGATCAGGCGGAACACGCCCCGCTCCAGCACGTCGCAGCCCGGAAACAGGTGGTCGATGAACAGCATCAGCAGGCCTTCCAGCGCCAGATGCCGCCGCCGGCCGGGCGTCGACCGGCCGTCGATGGCCAGTGGCCAGAAGCGCTTCACCTGCGTCGGCACCGGCACGAGGGCGTACAGCATCCGGTTGTCGGACCGCCGCCGCAGCTTGAGGGCCAGCGAGAAGCCGAGGTTGGGCAGGAAGGGGAAGGGATGGGCCGGATCGATGGCCATCGGCGTCAGGATGGCGAACAGCTGGCTGAGAAATTCCGGCTCCAGCCGCTCGCGCTCGGTGCGGGTGATTTTCGCGGGGTCGACCACCTCGATGCCGGCCTTGGCCAGCTCCTTGCGCAACCGGCGCCAGCGGCGCTGCTGCTCGTCCATCAGGCGGCCGGCGGCGACGCCGACCTTCTCGAGCTGCTCGGCCGGCGTCAGGCCGTCGGCGGACAGGACCCGGACCCGCTCCCGCACCTGGCCCTTCAGCCCCGCCACCCGGGTCATGAAGAACTCGTCCAGATTGTTCGCCGAGATCGACAGGAAGCGCAGCCGCTCCAGCAGCGGATGGGCCGGATTGGCCGCCTCTTCCAGCACCCGCCCGTTGAACCTCAGCCACGAGATCTCGCGGTTGAAGAACCGGGCGGGCGAAGCCATCAGCTCTTCGGACAGCTGCAATTGCGGCGCGCGGGAGGAGGGAACCTCCTCTCCGGTCGTGGTGTCAGTGATCGCCGCGTCGCTCATCAGACGGGTTCTGGCCCGGCGCGGCCACCGCTGCAACCTCGCCCGCGCACGGCGAAACGCCGGCCGGTCAAGCAACCGGCCGGCGTTCGATCCGTACCCTGACGGCCTACCAGCTCCAGGCGTCGTAGATGACGTCGATGATATAGCCGTCGTATTCGTCGATCAGATAGATGTGGTTGTCGACCAGCACCCAGCGCGTGCCCTCGGGCGGATAGCCCAGGCCGTAGGTGCGCCAGTCTTCCAGCCGGTAGCGCCAGAAGATCGAGGGCAGGACCTCGCCGACGCGCCAGCGCTGGTTCCAGTAGTTGCGCGGGACGTTGTAGTAGCCGTAGCCCGGGGCGAAATAGAAGCCGATCCGGACGCCGGAGTAGCCGCGCCAGCGCCGGTCATTGCGCCACCAGTCCCGGCCGTGACGGCGGTTCCAGTCGCGCCGCCAGTTGGCGCCGTTGAAGCGCTGACGGAACTCGCGGTACTCGCGCCGGTCCTCGCGGCGCTCGCTGCGGTCTTCCCGTCGATCCTGGCGCCGTTCCTGACGATCCTCACGGCGGTCCTGTCTGCGGTCCTGCCGGTTCTCCCAACGGTTCTGCGGCCGGTTGGGACGATCCTGGCGGTCTTCACGACGCTCCTGGCGCCGCTCCTGGCGGTCGCCGCGACGCTCCTGGCGGCGATCGACGCGGTCTTCCCGGCGATCCTGCCTGACCTCGGGCCGGGTCGGACGGTCAGGACGATCGGCCCGGCGCTCCTGCCGGATCTCCGGCCTGGACGGACGTTCGGTCCGGTCGGCGCGACGTTCCTGACGGTCCGCGCGTCGTTCTTCGCGCCGTTCCTGGCGAACCTCGGGCCGGCTGGGCCGCTCGACGCGCGGCTGCGGAGTCGGGTTCTCACGCCTGGCCGGCGGCGTCGGGGATTCGGCGCGCCGTTCGGCGCGGGCTTCGCGTCGCTGTTCGCGAACCGCCGCGCGGTCCGACCGGGCGTCCTGGGCCAGGGCCGTGAGCGGCGCCGCCGCGGGAACGACGAAGGCCGCGATCGACGCGGCGACCATCAGTGAACGTTTCATTCTCAATGTCTTCCTGCACGCCCCTGTCAGACGGCTTGAAGCCAAGGTCGCGCGCGCATCATGAACCGTGACTGAACGAAATGGGGCGCGTCCCTGGTCTTCCGACATGAAAACGCCCCGCCGGAGATCCGGCGGGGCATGTCCGTCCGCCAGGCGGACCGATCTAGAACACGTCGTGCAGGACGCTGGCGATCAGGCCGGTGGCGATGGCCATCAGCACGATGTCATTGCCGGCATGCACATAGCGGTAGCCGCGCGGGGCGGGGCGCAGGCCGTACACATAGGGATCACGCACGTAGTAGCGGCGATACGACGACGGCAGGTAGGCGCCCCGCCGCCAGCGGTAGCCGTAGTAGCGCGGCTCGACGCGGTAGTAGCCGTAGTTGGGCGCGTACCAGTAGCCGCTGCGGGCGCCGCGGTAGTCCCGGAAGTCGTCCCGGCCGCGCCACCAGTCGCGGTTGTTGCGGTCCCAGCGCCGGTCATTGCGCCGGTCGCGGCGGAAGTCGCGGCGGTCATCCCGTCGCTCCTGGCGGAACTCGCGACGATCGTCGCGGCGGTCGCGGCGGTAGTCGCGGCGGCTGTCGTAGTCGCCCTGACGCCAGTCGCGACGGTCGCTGCGGCGCTCCTGGCGGAACTCCCGACGGTCCTCGCGGCGGTCCTGTCGATACTCCCGGCGATCCTCGCGACGTTCCTGGCGGTCGCGGCGGCTCTGGGCCTCGGCCGCCAGCGGCGCTGCGGTCGTGGCCAGGGCCAGACCGATAATGGCGGCCCGGGTAAAACGCTTCATCAGACTCTCCATCCTGCTCGGACGGAAGCGGCGCCGCCCGTTGATCGTACGCCATGGTCCTGCCACGCGGATGAACTCCCGCTGAACGCCTCTGTCAGGATAGGACGGCCCGGACAGGGAAGGCGTCGGCCCGGCCGCCACGGTAACCTGCTGTAAGCATCCCGGTGACTCTTCGTTAGAGGTGATGAATCAGAGATTTCGAAGAGATTTCAGAGGTCTTTACAGCCGGCATTATTCGGCGCGGGACCGCGCAAAAGGCGGTCCGGGGCGGGTTGGTGTTAACTTTAACTTCAAACCGCGGGTCTTTCATCCGTGTCAGAGGGCGGGGCCAGAAGGGCTCCGGTTCGGGAGATACGGTGATGATCGCGCAAGAAACCGCGCCCACGACCAGTGAAGAGCAGGGCCTGCCCCTGCCGACCGCCGAGATGAGCGGCGACGACCTTTTCCGTCTGGGCATGATGTATTCGAGCGGCCAGGGCGGCTGCCCGATGGACCGCGTCTCGGCCCACATGATCTTCAACCTCGCCGCCATGAAGGGTTCGATCGAAGCGCGGGTTTACCGCCGCGAGATGAGCCAGGAGATGGAGCAGGACGAGATCGCCGAGGCCCAGAAGGCGGCGCGTCGCTGGATCGACGCCGGCGTGGTGCGGCTGGCCGCCTAGAAGTTCTGGTACTGCCCGCCGATGGCGTAGCTGAACCCGATCGGCAGGGCGTTGCGGAACAGGCTGACGAAGTTGGCCACCTCGCCCAGGTTGGAGCGCGGCACGAAGACGATGTCGCCGCGCCGCAGGGCCACGACCTCGCCGCGGCGGGGCCGCAGGTCGACCGCCCGCATCATCCGGACCCCGCCGGGGCCGCGCCGGATCAGCGCCACCTCCTGCTGACGCGCCGTCGGCAGGAAGCCGCCAGCCTGGATCACCGCCTGATAGGCGTCGATATCGCCGGTCATGTCATAGACGCCCGGCGTGCGCACCTCGCCGTCCACCCACACCCGGATCGGCCCGGCCGTCTTCAGCGTCACCTCGACCAGCGGGCGCCGCAGATAGGGCGCGAGGGCGGCCGTGGCGTCGGCCTCGACCTCGGCGATGGTGCGGTCAGCGGCCAGGATCTGTCCGGCCATCGGCAGGGAGATTCGCCCGTCGGGCCCGATCTTCTGGGTGCGCGTCAGCTCCGTCGCCGTCGGCGTGGCGATCTCGATCTCGTCACCCGGATAGAGCACATATTCGGGCTCCATCTCCGTCCAGTCGGCGAAGGCCACTTCCGGAAAGGCCGAACGCCCGACCGGCTGCACCCGGTCCTGTCCCGAGGCCAGGGGCCGGGGCATCCGCGACCCGTGGTCGCCGCCGCCACAGCCCGAGACCAGGGCGCCGCCGGCGCCGACGAGGCCCAGGAGCAGCAGACGACGGTCGATGGACATGGCGGATTCGTTCCCGGAAGCGGCGTCGAAGTCAGCGTCGCCGGTTATGCGTAACCGATGGTTAACGCGGCTGGCCCAAGGCTGGCCTTCGTCAGACCCGTAGATGGAATCAGTCCGCCCGCATGCGCACGACGGCCTACACGACAGTCCGCCCGCGCTACGGCTTCCTCGATGTCGTCGGCCTGCTGTTCCGCGAGCTGCTGTTGATGGTCGTGGTCTTCCTGCTGGTGTTCGCCCTCGGCACGGCGGCGGTCCTGAGCCTCAAGAAATCCTACACCGCCAGCGCCAGCGTCTACGCCGGGGTGGGGCAGGAGTACGTCTATCAGCCCCGCGTCGGCACGACCGAGCGCGGCCAGCCGCTCGAGGCCGACGCGGTCGCGCTTTCCGAAGCGCAGATCCTCGGCAGCCTCGCGGTCAAGCAGAAGACCGTCGAAGCCCTGGGCGCCGACGCCATCCTCGGCCCCCGCGCCAAGGGAACGCCCGCCCAGAAGAAGGCCGCCGCGCTGAAGGTTCTCGACGCGGGCCTCGGGGTCGGCACCACGGCGGGCAGCGCCATCATTTCGGCCTCCTTCGCCGCCGACGATCCGGTTCGCGCCGCGACGATTCTCAACGCCGTCATCGACCAGTATCTGGTCCAGCGCCGCAGCGTCTTCCGGGATCGCGCCACCCCCGCCATCGCGGCCCAGCGCGAGGCGTTCGAGGATGACCTGGCCCGCGCCGACGCGGCCTACCAGGCCTTCATGACCTCCAATGACATCGCCGACTTCGCCACCGCCAAGGCGACGCTGGCGGCGAACTACCAGACCCAGTCGGCCGAGGCCCTGTCCCTGCGGGCGCAGCTGAACCAGGCCACCCGGCGGCTGCAGACTCTCGAGGCCCAGCTGGCCGAGCAGCCGGCCGAGGTGGTGCTCCAGCAGGATCTGAACATTTCCGCCCAGAACCAGATCCTGGAGCTGCGCACCCAGCGCGAGGCGCTGCTGTCGCGCTACACCCCAGACGCCCAGCCGGTGAAGGACATCGATCAGCAGATCGCCGATCTGCAGGCCTATGTCGCCACCGGCACGACCGTCGGGGCCAAGGAGGTTCGCACCGGGCCGAGCACCGTCTTCACCGCCATCGAGACCGCCCGCATCACCGCCGCCGCCGACCGGGACGGCCTGGCGGCCCGCCTGGCGGTCGCCGAGCGCCAGCTGGCGCAGTTGAGGTCGCGCCTCGCGGACCTGACCCGGCTGGAATCGACCAACGCCACCCTCGCCGGCAACCGCGAGGTGCTGACCGCCAACATCCGCGAGTTCCAGCAGCGCGAGGTGCAGGCGCGCGCCGACAACGCCCTGGTCGCCGCCGGCGCCGACAACGTCACCGTCATCGAGCGGGCCGAGGCCCCGACGCAAGGCTCCAGTCTGAAGGCGCCGCTGCTGGCGCTGAGCTTCCTGTTCGCCGGCTTCACGGCGCTGTGCGTCGGCCTGCTGCGGGTGTTCACCCGGCGGGGCTACGTCACCCCGGCGTCCACCGGCCGCACACTGGAGATGCCCGTCCTCGCCGTCGCGCCAATGAAGGCGAGCTGATGCCCATGCCGGCGCCCGGCATGGTAGCGTAGGACCCTGTTGGCGGGCGTTTAGCGATTCGATGGTCGACCTGACATCTGAAATGGCTGCCCTCTGGGCGGCGCTGGGTCCGGCGCCGGGCCATCGCGGACGGGTGATCCAGATCGCGGCCGCCAATTCCGGCGAAGGCGTCTCCACGGTGGCGCGCGAGTACGCCCGCCTCGCCGCCGTCCGCGCGCGTCGCCCGGTCTGGCTGATCGACGCCGACCTGGCCCAGCAGGGTCAGCTCGAAGCTGTGGCCGCCGAGTCGGACCGCTTCGGCTCCCTCGGCAAGGCGGCGATCGCCACGCCGGACGGATCAATCTTCTTCGCCATCACCCCGCGGATCACCGATCGGGCCGGCAAGCCGGTGCATCCCGCCCGGCTGATCACGGCCAGGCCGTGTCTCGGAGGTCGCCTGTGGGTGACGCGCTTCGCGGCCGAGCACCTGCGCTCGGGCCAGCGGGCCGAGCCGGTGGCTGACGCCCGCTACTGGGACGCCCTGCGGAGGCACGCCGACACCGTGGTGATCGACAGCCCGGCCGCTGATCGCAATCCGACCGCCATCACCCTGGCCCCGTTCGTCGACGCCACTGTCATGGTCGTCGCGGCCGAGAGCACGGCGGCGGGAGATCCCCTGATCCTGCGTGACGAGATCGAGGCGGCGGGCGGCCGGATCGCCGGGGTGGTGGTCAATCGCTCGACCTACCAGCCGCCGACCTTCCTGAAACGGCTGACCGGATAGACGGCGCGCGTCAACCTTGACGGGTGGCCAGGGGCGGCGCCTCGCTGGGTCGCGCGTCCGTGAATGACGATTGTCCGCAGTCGTGGCGATGCTCCGTCGCGACGGCCACCGCGCGCAGCGCAACGCCGCCATCGACCGGAGCCTCAGTCGGGGCGAATAGGCCGGTTCAGGCCGCCGCGCGATCCAGCCGGGCCAATTCGCGAGCGCCGTAAAAATGCGGCTCCAGGCCCTTCATCCAGAACAGCTTTCCAGCCCCGCGAGCGGTGCGGTCGTAGAGCTCGGCCCGTTTCGGACTGCGGATAAGGGTCAGCAGCACCGCGCCTGTCCCCCACACCGCAGCCTGACCGGCCCCGATGACCATCCAGCGCAGCACCGCCGGCCAGTCCCGGCTCGAGGCGGCGGTCTGGCTGGGGCCCTGACCGTACGCGAAGGCGCGGGCGAGGGCGTATTTCAGTGTGGCGCGGTGGGCCGGCGCGAATTCCTCGACCATGGCGTCGGGGGCCCAGCCGAACCGCCCGCCCCGCGCCTTCAGCGCTGCGAACAGGGCGTCGTCCTCGCCGCCGGCCTGGTCGGCCGCCGCGTCGAACGGGGCCGGGCCGGGCAGGGCCGTGACCCGCAGCATCAGCGAATTGCCGCAGCCATGAGGCGACTCGATCAGGCCGGTGCTGGCGGGACCCTCGCGGCCGAAAAACCGTTCCAGGTAGGCTTTCAGCCACGGCGCCGCCTCGGGAGCCCGGCCGGTGATCGGTCCGAACACGGCGTCGGCTCCGGTGGCTTCCTGCGCCTTGATCAGAGCGGCCAGCCAGCCGGGGGAGGCGGCCTCGTCGTCGTCCAGGAAGGCGATCAGAGGCGCGCGCGTGGCGGCCAGTCCGGCGTTGCGAGCGGTGGCCACGCCGGGCTGCGGCGCCTGCACATAGACCAGCGGCCACGGCGCGAGGCCGCGCACCGTCTCCACGGTGGCGGCGGCGGAGGCGGCCGGGTCGTTGTCGACCACGACGATCTCGCTGATCCTGTCGCCGACCCCGGTCTGAACGAACAGCGACCGCAAGGCCCGCTCCAGGCTTTCGGGCCGGCGCAGGGTGGGGACGATGATCGCCACGTCGGCCATCACACCGCCTCCGCATACAGCGCTGCGCGATAGAGGCGCAACGAAAAGGCCCGCGCCGGGACGGGCAGCCAGGCGGCCTCGGCCGCGCCTCGCATTCGCTGGCGCAGGAATTTGAGCCCAGGCAGGCGCTTGAGCATTCTGGCGGCGCGATAGCTCGGATAGGCCGCGACGATTTCAGGATGGCGCTGCGCCATTCGGGCGAAGTTCGGCGCCGACTGCTCGTACTTGCCGGCCAGGGCGGCGACCGTGTCCAGCCCCATGTGGGTGGCGGCGTTGTCGAGGTGCAGGACCGGAAAACGGCGCGAGACACGCATGGCCCACTCGACGTCCTCCCAGCCCCAGCCGGTGAAGCCGGGATCGAAGGCCTCGGCCTCGAACACATCCCGCCGCACCAGCAGGTTGGAGGTGTAGACGTATTTCTCGGGCTGCCTGGCCCGTTCGGTCCAGTCGACGCACTCCGACCGCGCGGCCATGGCCCGGTGCACGGCGAAGCGGGCGTCCGTCGGCGCCTGCAGCAGCGAGAAGCCGCCGAAGGCCACCGCCGGATTGTCGCGCGCCACCAGTTCGGCCCAGTCGCGGAGGAAGTGCGGATGATCCGGCCTCATGTCGCTGTCGAGAAACAGCAGGCTGCCGCCGCGGGCCGCCGACGCCAGCCGGTTGCGGCCTATCGACCGCCCCTCATTGATCGACAGGGTGATCAGCCGGACGGGCAGGGCCATGGCCTCGACCTGGGCCCCCAACCGCTCCGTCAGCGACGCATCGCCGGTGCCGTCGTCCAGCAGGACGATCTCGACCGCATCCCCGACCGACGGAGCCTCGGCCTCCAGCAGGGACAGCAGCGCACCCGGATCGTCCCTCAGGAAGGGCGTCAGCACCGACAGGGCCGGCTTCGCCCGCGCCCAGGCCGCGTTGTCGAGGATCGAGGCCTGTCCGCTCACGCCGTCGCCCTCCGGTCCCGCGCCTGCCCCAGGAGACGCATCGCCACGTCGCGCACCCCCGCTGCGTTGAGCGTCAGGGCCGCCGCCGCATAAACGAGGCCGCCGACGAACGCGTCCATCATCAGCTCGGGGAAGCCGCCGATGGCCGGCAGCCGCGCCACGACCAGGGCCATCGCGCCGGTGGCGATGCTGCAGCGGATCAGGCTGTCCCACGGAATCGGCAGGGCCATGATCCGGCGCCCGATGATCCGGGTCGCCGCCAGGCCGAGGGCGAAGCTGGCCGCCGTCGCCCAGGCCGCGCCCATCAGGCCGAAGCGCGGCACGAGGACCAAGTTCAGCACCACGTTCATCGCCGCCGGAATCGCCATCGCGACGAGCAGATGCCTGGTCTTCTTGCCGAGGGTGAAGGCCTGGCCGAAATAATAGGCGGTCAGCCCGTAGAGCAGGGCCGAGAGGGCGATCCACGGCGTCACGCTGGCCGCGGCGATGCGCAGCTCCTCGCCGATCAGCACTTCCGACAGCGGTCGCGCCACCAGCGCCACCCCCGCCGCCGCCGGCAGACCGATCAGCAGGAAGGTCGACAACTGCTCGCGGGCGGCGGTCTTCAGCCGATCCAGCCCGCCGCGCTCCAGGGCCATGATCAGCGCCGGCTGGCCGGCCGATCCGAGCCACAGGAACAGCACGTCCAGCGTCCGGTTGGCGATGGAATAGCCGGCGTGATAGGCGCCCACCGCCGCCTCGTCCATGAAGGCGGCCAGCAGGAAGCGGTCGGTCGAGGCCAGCACCACCGTCAGCGCCAGTGAGGCGGCGATCGGATAGCCGTACATCGCGTAGCTGCGCACCCGGGCGGGCTCGAAGGCGCCGCCCCGCGCCTCTCTCAGCTCGCCGGGCAGGACGAAGGGCAGGGCGGCG
>JADGMZ010000315.1 GCA_015234495.1 Brevundimonas sp.
ATCCGTCCTTCGCCGGCGAGGAGTTGGAGCGGCAGCAGTCGCAGACCCTGGACGGCCTGCGCGTGGCCCTGAGCCAGCCCGGCGCCGTGGCCGGCCAGTCGGTCGGCCGCGTGATCTACGGCGATGCGCCCTATGCCGCGCCCGGCGGCGGGACGCTGAACAGCGTGCCGGCGATCACCCGCGACGATGTGGCCGCCTTCCACGCCGCCCTGTACCGGCCGTCGCAGGCCACGCTGGTGTTCTCCGGCGACATCGACGAGGCGGACGCGCGGGCCCTGGCGGAGCAGGCCTTCGGCGACTGGCGCGATCCGGCCGGCGCGACCCCGACCGTCGGCGACAAGGCGGGCCCCGCCCTGCCGCCGCGGGTGGTGGTGATCGACCAGCCGGGGGCCGGGCAGGCGGCGGTGACGGCGGCGATCCGCGGCGTCAGCCGCACCGACGGCGACTACTTCCCGCTGACCGTGGGCAACACCCTGCTGGGCGGCGGCTTCTCCTCGCGCCTGAACCAGGAGATCCGCATCAACCGCGGTCTCAGCTACGGCGCCCGCGCGGGCCTGGGGGTGCGCGAGGATGAGGGCCTGTTCACCGCCTCGACCCAGACCAAGAACGAGACCGCCGTCGAGGTGGCCGACCTGATACTCGCCGAGATCGCGCGCATGGGGACCAGCGAGCCGACCCCGGCCGAACTGGCCCCGCGTCGGGCGACCCTGATCGGCGGCTTCGGCCGGTCGCTGGAGACGGTGGACGGGCTCGGCGGTCTGGTCGCGGAGCTGGCGCTGTACGATCTGCCGATGAGCGATCTGGCGGCCTACGCCGGCCGGGTGCGGGCGGTGACGCCGGCGCAGGTTCAGGCGGCCTTCGCCGAACACCTGCCGGTCGACCGGGCCAGCCTGGTGATCGTCGGCGACGCCTCGATGTTCCTCGAGGCGCTGCGGGCCAAATACCCGAACGTCGAGGTCATTCCGCTGGACGAACTGAACCTCGACGCGGCGGCGCTGCGGTAGGGGTCAGGCCGAAAGGCAGACGACCTTGGCCACCCGCAACTCGCGGCGCAGTTCGTCGGCGACCAGGCCGTAGTTGTCGATGGTGACGGTGCGGCCGGTCAGCGGTTCGTCGGCCGCCTGCAGGCCGCGGATGGCCGCGCCGAAGGTGTCGGGGGCGGTGGTGTAGATGCGGCCGCGCCGGGGGCTTTCGGCGATGGTCACCCCGACCGCGCGGCCCTGGCGATCCAGCACCGGGGCGCCCGAGAGGCCGGCCAGGGTGCCGCCGAGGTGGTCCGTGCGACCGACCTCCGCCCAGGCCAGGACCGGCTCCTCGCGCTGACCGCGGCCGCGCACCTTCAGGGTCTCGCGGCCGAGCAGGCGGGAGGTGACCTCCCCGGCCCGGCCCTGCGGATAGCCGGGGTGAAAGGCCCGCTGGCCCTTGTGCAGCGGCTGGTCGGCGGCGATCGGCAGGGCCGAGGGGCCGCCGGCGGTCTGCAGCACGGCGATATCGGCGCGCGGCGCCAGCCGGACGTCGGCGGCGACGGCGCGACCGCCCCCGACCATGATGGCCGGCCGACGGCAGCCCTCGACCACATGTCGGGCGGTGACCCAGCGGCCCTCGTCGGCGATCGAGAAGGCCGTGCCCGAGGCCGGCTGGAACGGAATGTCCGGCGCATTGACGGTCACGGAGGGATCGAACGGCGTGACAGGCCCGAGCAGGGCGCCCTCCATCTCGTCCGGCGGCGGCGGCGCCGGGGGGGCGTCGGCGTTCTCGCGCTGCCCGAGCGACAGTCCGATCAGGGCCGCGAGAACGAGCGTGTAGATGACCCAGTCAGGGGGACGCATGGCGGCGTCACCCTGTCAGCGCGGCGGCGAGGATGACCGCCGTGGCCAGTTTGGCGCCGACGAGCAGGACGGCGGCTGAAATTTCACCCTCGCGGATGCGCTGGGGCAGGCCGGTCAGCAACAGGTCGACGACGCGGAAGGCGAGCAGCTGCAGCACCACCGTCGCCACGCCCCAGATGATGATGTCGCGGACCGAGGTCGAGACGCTCAGGCTGACCGCCAGCGGCACCGCCAGGCCGACCAGCACGCCGGCGAAGGCGACCGAGGCGGCGGCGTTGCCCTCGCGGATCAGGGTGATCTCTTTCCACGGGGTCAGCAGGGCGTAGATCACCGCGCCCGCAGCCAGCAGGGCGAGGGTCACCGACAGATGGGCGACGGTCGTGGGAAAGCCCGTCGCGAAGGCCTGGACCTCGGGACTTTCCAGCACGGAGGTGAGAGTCGAGGAGTCCATGGGGGTTCCGGCGGCTGACACGGCGAAGGCTTGCCCCATTGACGCCCCAATCCGCAAGCGCGGCAGGGCCACAGGTGGTCAAGATTAGTGTCCGCTTGTGACGCGCGCGTCGCGAAAAATGGTTAGTGATTAAGGATCAGCCGCGGCAGTTCGCGGGCTGCGCCCATCCCTTACGCGGCCGCCGCCTTGCGCAGGGCCGAGGCGCGGACCTTTTCGCTCTCGGACTTCAGCTGGCCGCAGGCGGCGAGGATGTCGCGGCCGCGCGGGGTGCGGATCGGCGAGGCGTAGCCGGCCTTGTTGAGGATGGCCGCGAACCGCTCGATGGTCTTCCAGTCCGAGCATTCGTAGTCCGTGCCCGGCCACGGGTTGAACGGGATCAGGTTGATCTTGGCCGGTATGCCCTTGATCAGCGACAGCAGGGCGCGGGCCTCCTCGGGGCTGTCGTTGACCCCCTTCAGCATGACGTATTCGAAGGTCACCCGGCGGGCGTTCGACAGCCCGGGATAGGCGCGGA
>JADGMZ010000316.1 GCA_015234495.1 Brevundimonas sp.
GCGGCTTGGCGGGGGTCACCCGCCAAGCCGCACAGCCCGCTCTCCCTGCCCGAAATCGCCGCCATCGTCGCGGTGGTGGTGATCTGGGGCGTCAACAATGCAGCGGCCAAGCTGGCGACGGAGACCATGCCGCCCCTGCTGGTCGCCGCGATGCGCTTCGGACTGGCGGCGGCCTGTCTGATCCCGTTCGTGCGGCCGCCGTTTCCCAACTGGAAGAGCCTGCTGATCATCGTCGTGGTGGGCGGACCGATCCACTACGGCCTGATTTACCTCGCCTTCTGGCTGGCGGAGGACGTCAGCCCGGTGTCGGTGGCGACCCAGCTCTGGGTGCCGTTCACGGCGCTGTTCGCCTTCCTGCTGCTGCGCGAGCGGATTTCCCGGCACGCCTTGCTGGGGATGGTCGTGGCCTTCGCGGGGGTGGCGTGGATGACCCTGGATTCCCATGCCATCAGCGACTGGAAGGCCATCCTCGTCGGCGCGGCCGGCAGCGCGGCCTGGGCCGTGACCACCGTCATCGCCCGGCGCACGACCTCCATACCGCCGCTCAAGATGCAGGGCCTTCTGGCCTTGGTGGCCCTGCCCAGCCTGGCCTTCGGTTCGGCGCTGTTCGAGCAGGGCCAGGTCGAGGCGGTGAGGCAGGCCGAACCCCTCGTCTGGGCGGCGGTCGTCTGGGCGGGGCTGGTCTCGTCCGTCCTGGCCACGACCCTGGTCTTCTGGCTGGTCCAGAAGCGCGAGGCCGGGCGGGTCACGCCCTATCTGCTGGCCACGCCCGTGGTCTCGATCCTGATCGGCTGGACCTTCATGGGCGACGTTCTGACCCCGCAGATTCTCGCCGGCGCGGCGCTGACCATCGGCGGCGTGGCCGTCGTGGCTCTGGCGGAGAGAGGGTTGAGGGCCGGCGCCGCCAAGGCCTGACCGGCCCTGGCGCGATCGCGGATCCTAGAGGCCCGGCAGTTTGAAGCCGGTGTCGCGGCGCGGCGCGATGACGATGCCGGCCTCGCCGCCCGTCAGGGCCTGCAGGCGGGCGTATTCGCTGGCGGCGTCGATGGTGACGGCGCCGTTGGCGGTCTGGGTCGTGGTCGGCGCCTGGGTTTCGGCGTTGTCGCGGCGCCAGAAGAGGATGCGGTTGGCCCAGCCCTCTTCCTTGTGAGCCAGGTCGCCGAACTCGTCATCGATGACATAGCGGGCAAGGGGGTCGGCGCGATCACCGCCGGCCTGGGCGACCAGCACCTGTTCGCCCGGCGAACGAGTCACCGCCTGGCGCTGACCCAGCAGGATCTGGCGGGCGGCGGATTCGGGGGCCAGTTCCTGCGGGCGCGGCTGGCCCGGCGCGGGCGGCCGCAGGCCGTATTCCGGCGGCACGGTCAGGGGCGCGGTCGAGACGGTCAGGAACTCGTCCGGGGTCACCTTGGTCAGCCCGATGCTGTTGCGCAGCGAGCCGCAGCCGCCGAGAACGAGGGCCGATGCGGCGAGGGTCAGGACGGCGGTGCGGGTGAGGCGCATGGTCAATCTCGGCTGGGCGCACCGGCCGGCGCGCACGTAAACCCTAGAGGAAGCGGCTGATTACGACTTTTCGGCGGCGACGCCAACCTTGGCGGCCCTTTCGGACAGGATGCTGTCCAGGATGAGCAGGACGACGCCGATGGTGATGGCGCTGTCGGCCACATTGAAGACCCACGGGAAGAAGCCCGTGCCGGAGAAGTCCAGAAAATCCACCACCCAGCCGAAGCGGATGCGGTCGATCACATTGCCGATGGCGCCGCCCATGATGAGGCCGATGGCCGTGACCAGCAGCCGGCGCTCCGCCTTGAGCGCCCACCACCCCAGAATGCCGGCCACGACGATCGAGAAGATGCTGAGCATCCAGCGCGCCGAGCCGTCTCCGAACAGGCCGAAGCTGACGCCCTCATTGTGCACGAGCGTGAAGTGGAAGACCGGAGCCAGGACCGGGATCGACTGTCCCTCGAAGCGCAGTCCGAGTCCTTGCAGGACCCAGGCCTTGGTCAGCTGGTCGACGACGATGATCAGGAGGGCGAAGCCGTAGGCCGCCAGGGCGATGCGTGGGATTTTCATTCGGGTCGCTGGATGGTGAGCCTGTTCGGTTAGCAGCCACGGGCCCGGGCGCGAAGGGGCAATCGTGAGATGAGGCCGGCGGATGGCCCTGAATGCTTGCACAGGCGCCCCGCAGCCCTCAAATGTCGCCATCCTGCAAAGGGATTATCCGCCCCCGCCCTGGAGCGCCGATGCCGCATGCCGACAGCCTGATCCTCACCCTGGTCGGCGGCTTCGTGCTGGCCTTCGTGTTCGGCATGTTGGCCAACCGGCTGAAGCTCTCGCCCCTGGTCGGCTATCTTCTGGCGGGGGTGGCGGTGGGTCCGCACACCATTGGTTTCGTGGCGGACGTCGAACTGGCCCCCCAACTGGCCGAGATCGGGGTCATCCTGCTGATGTTCGGCGTCGGCCTGCATTTCTCCCTCACCGACCTGATGCGGGTGCGCCGGATCGCATTGCCCGGAGCGGTGGTGCAGATCGCGGCCGCCACGGTGCTGGGCTGGATTCTCGGCCTCGGCCTGCTGGGCCTGGGCCATGTCGAGGCGCTGCTGCTCGGCTTCGCCCTCGCCACCGCCTCGACGGTGGTGCTGCTGCGCGCCATCGAGGAGCGCAGGCAGCTCAAGACCGACATCGGCCGGATCGCCGTCGGCTGGCTGATCGTCGAGGATCTGCTCATCGTCGTCGCTCTGGTCATGCTGCCACTGCTGATCATCCCCGAGGGCGCGGCGCCGGATC
>JADGMZ010000317.1 GCA_015234495.1 Brevundimonas sp.
ATGGCCGGATGGTCCAGCGCCAGCACGGCCATGCCGCCGTCGACGTCGGCGACGCCGGACGGTTCGGTGGCCTTCAGCATCAACCAGGCCCCGCCGCTGATCCGCGATCCCGGTCTGGGCGGACGTCTGGTTCCCGGCGTCGGGACCTCGACCCGCATCAAGCTGACGGTGGCGGCCGACGGGACACCCGCCGTGGCGCTGGCGGACAAGGCGGACCGGACGCGGGTGCGGATGACCGTCACCGACGAGGGCTACGGCGCGATCGAATTCCTCAACGCCCAGGGCGAGGTGATCCACGTGCTCGCGCCGGAGGCGGAGGCGGCCCGATAATTCGCATAACGGCGCTTGACCAGCACGGCGGGTTCATGGTTCGTTCTCTCTGAATGGGAGAGCGGGCCATGCTGGCCAGTGTCGTCACGGTGGCGTTCGAGGGGGTGGACGCCCGGCGGGTGGATGTCCAGGTGTCGCAACTGTCGGCCCAGGAGGGCTCCTTCACCCTCGTCGGCCTGGCCGACAAGGCGGTGGCCGAGAGCCGGGAACGGGTCCGGGGCGCGTTCGGCGGCATCGGACTGGCGCTGCCCTCGCGGCGGGTGATCGTCAATCTCGCCCCCGCCGACCTGCCGAAGGAGGGCAGCCATTTCGACCTCCCCATCGCCCTCGCCCTGCTCGCCTCGATGGGCGTCATACCGCCCGACGTCCTGGCCGGCTGGGCGGCGGTGGGGGAGTTGGGCCTCGACGGCCAGATCGCCCCGGTCGGCGGAACCCTGCCCGCCGCCGTCGCCGCCGACGCCATGGGTCTGGGCCTGATCTGCCCCGAAGCGAACGGGCCCGAGGCCGCCTGGGCCGGCGAGGTGGCGGTGCTGGCTCCGCGCTCGCTGATCGGCCTCGTCAACCACTTCAAGGGGACCCAGGTGCTGCGCCGGCCCGAGCCGGGGGCGATGCGCGCCGGCGAGCCGCCGCCCGACCTGCGCGAGGTCAAGGGCCAGGAGAGCGCCAAGCGGGCGCTGGAGATCGCGGCGGCCGGCGGCCACAACCTGCTCTTCGTCGGCCCGCCGGGCTCGGGCAAGTCGATGATGGCGGCGCGCCTGCCGGGGCTCCTCCCGCCGCTGACCGCCCGCGAATTGCTTGAGACCTCGATGGTGTGGTCGGTGGCCGGGCTGATCGAGCGCGGGGCCCTGACCCGCGACCGGCCGTTCCGCAGTCCGCACCACTCCGCCTCCATGGCGGCCCTGACCGGCGGCGGGGTCCGCGCCCGGCCGGGCGAGGCCTCGCTGGCGCACAACGGCGTGCTCTTCCTGGACGAACTGCCCGAATACAGCGCCCAGGCCCTCGACTCCCTGCGCCAGCCGCTCGAGACCGGCGAGATCGTCGTGGCCCGGGCCAATGCCCACGTCCGCTATCCGGCCCGGTTCCAGCTGGTGGCGGCGATGAACCCGTGCCGCTGCGGTCTCGGCGGCGGCGGCAAGGGCGCCTGCGGCAAGGCCCCGCGCTGCCAGCGCGACTATCAGAACCGCATCTCGGGGCCGATGTTCGACCGCATCGACCTGACCGTCGAGACGCCGCCGGTGACCGCCGCCGACATGGCCCTGCCGCCGCCCGCCGAGGGCACGGCCGAGGCCGCCGCGCGGGTGCTGGCCGCCCGCGCCATGCAGGAAGAACGGCTGCGCGCCGCCGGCATCGACCCGGAGGCGGCGTGGGATCAGGCCATCAACGCCCGCGCCTCGGGAGAGACGCTGGACCGCTTCGCCCGCCCCGACGAACCGGGCCGGGCCCTGCTGATGCGGGCCGGCGACGCCGGCGGCCTGACCGCCCGCGGCTGGACGCGGACGCTGCGGCTGGCGCGGACCATCGCCGATCTCGACGGCTGCGACGGGGTGTTGCGCCGGCATATCGCCGAGGCCCTGGTGCATCGCCGCTCGACCGTCGGCGCCCAGGCCGACTACGACCGGCCGCCGGAGCCACGCCACGCGACCCCGGCCTTCTGATCGCCAGACTTCCTTAACCGACCCGCTTGAACCAGCCTTAAGACATTGTCGGGCATGGTTACCGTCCGGGTTGGGGGATGGCGATGATGCGAAAGACGACGACGGCTCCGCAAACGACCACGACCGAGGCGTCGGCCGCCGAGGGCGCCGAACAGCAGTTCCTGCGCCTCATGAGTCACGAGATGCGCACGCCGCTGAACGGCGTCATCGGCATGCTCGGCCTGTTGTCCCGCACCCGTCTCGACGGCGCCCAGCGCGCCTATCTCGACGCCGCCCGGTCCTCGGCCGAACACCTGCTCGGCCTGGTCAACGACCTGCTCGACTACGCCCGCATCGAGGCCGCCCTGCTGGAGCTCGATTCGGCCCCCGTGGATCTCGAGGGCCTGGTGCGCGGCGTCGCCGAACTGCTCAGCCCCAGGGCCCACGAGAAGGGGCTGGAGATCGCCTGGTCGGTGGCGTGCCGCCCGTCTGAATTCAGGGCAGGCCGGCGCAGCAGCTCCAGCAGGGCCCGTTGCGAGGCCGCACGCTCCGCCGGCGACGGCCGGGACCGCAGGGCTCGCCGGGTCCGGCGGAGATACTCCCTTTCCTTCCGCCCGAGGGATCCAGCCGACGCACTGCTGAGGGAGCCGCCAAGCGGCGGGCCGCCGCGGACCAGCGTACGCAGTCCAGGACCGGTTGCGGGCTGCACCGCACTCAACTCCTGCAGCCGCTCCTCGACGGCCTGCAGATACGCGTCCTGCACGGAGGGCATGCCGGCGTAGTCCCAGCAGGCCCGCGCCAGGATCCACACACCGAAG
>JADGMZ010000318.1:0-1608 GCA_015234495.1 Brevundimonas sp.
CGCGCAGGCGGCAGACCTCGAACAGCTTCAGCGTCTGCGGCTCGATGCCCTTGGCCGCGTCCAGCACCATGATGGCGCAGTCGGCGGCGGTCAGGGTGCGGTAGGTGTCCTCCGAGAAGTCCTCGTGGCCCGGCGTGTCCAGCAGGTTGAACATCTTGCCGTCGTGCTCGAACGTCATCACCGACGCCGACACCGAGATGCCCCGCTCCTTCTCGATCTTCATCCAGTCCGAGCGCGTACGCCGGTTCTCGCCGCGCGCCCGCACCGCGCCGGCTGCGCGGATCGCCCCGCCGGCCAGCAGGATGTGCTCGGTCAGCGTCGTCTTGCCCGCGTCGGGGTGGGCGATGATGGCGAAGGTCCGGCGGCGGCCGGCTTCGTCGGCGAGGGGGAGAGGGGACATGCAAACTTCCTTGGGCGGCGGGCGATAGCGCGATGGAGCCGCCACGGCAATGCGCCGGGGCCCTCGCGCGCCGGACCTGAACCGAACGGCGGCGCTTGGCGTTGGGGGAGGATGCCGCAGACGCCCGCCGCCCTGAACGCCGATCCCTGGTGGACCCTGACGCGCGGCGGCGGGCCCGTACTGGCCACGGCCATCCACGACGGCCACGCGGTCAGGGCCGCACTGCAAGGCCGGTTCGCGCTGGGAGACGCAGGCCGGCTGCGCGAGGAGGATCCGTTCACCGGCGAGGCCATCTCTGCGGCGCCGAACCGCCTGGTCGCGCACCGTTCGCGGTTCGAGGTCGATCTCAACCGCTCGCTGGACGAGGCGGTCTATGAGACCCCGGAGCAGTGCTGGGGGCTGGAGGTCTGGCGCTCGCCGCTGACGGCCGACGAGGTCGAGGCCTCCCGCCAGTACCACCGTCGCTTCTACGCCCAGGTGGAGCAGGTGCTGGGCCAGATGGCGGCGGACCATCCGCGCTTCGCGGTGCTGGACGTGCACAGTTACAACCACCGCCGCGACGGTCCCGACGGGCCGCCAACGCCGCAGGCCGACGCCCCCGACATCAACATCGGCACCTTCTCCATGCCGCGCGAGCGGTGGGCCGGCGTGGTCGATCCGCTGATGGAGGCGCTGGCGGCCCATGACTTCAACGGACGGCGGCTCGACGTGCGCGAGAACGTGGCCTTTCAGGGCCGGGGCGAGCTGACCCGCTTCGCCCATGCGAAATGGCCCGAGCAGGGCTGCGCCATCGCCTTCGAGTTCAAGAAGTTCTTCATGGACGAATGGACCGGTGAGCCGGATCCGGCCGAGGTGGAGGCGATGAGGGGGCTGATCGCTCACGCGGTCCGGACGCTGGAGCGCCTGCTGTGACCGCCGAACGGCGCCCGGGCGAGACCACCGGCGACGACGCCTTCATCGACGACCTGTGCGGACGGATCGGCGGCGGGCGCGCCGTCCGGCTCAAGCTGCCCCATGGGGGGCGGGTTCACATCGACCGGCCGCTGCCCTTCCTAGCGCTGCACCGCGAGCGGCCCGAGGCGATCAGCGCCGCCCTGGGCGCCACGGTGGCCAGTCCGCTCTATGTTGTATGGCCGGAAGGCGAGGCGGCCGACGCCTTCGGCCGCCGGCTGATCGCGCGGGTCGGCGCGGCGCTCAGGACCCGGCTG
>JADGMZ010000318.1:1618-2780 GCA_015234495.1 Brevundimonas sp.
ACCCGGCTGGGTGCCTTCCTGGCGGTCGAGCTGTACGACCTGCCGCCGCCTCCGGCGCCGCGCAGGGCCGACGCCCCGACGCCCATTCCCTACCATTATGAGATCGCCGCCTCGGAGCACGACACGGCCCGGGCGGCCGCCCATGTCCTGGCCGAGGCGCTCGGCCGCATCCGGATGCAGCGGCGCAAGCCGAAGATCATCGAACGCCGCGAGCCGCCTGGCGCGGACGGCCCGACCGACGGCCTGCCCCGGGTGTCGCTGGGGCTGCCGCCGGCCTACCGGATTCCGGAGAGCGAGGGCGTCTATCCGGGGTTGCTGCATCGGCTGGAGACGCGGGTGCTCGACGCCCTGCTGCAGGCCGCCTGCGCGGTCGTCGAACGCTCGGATCTCCCGGCGCCCGCCCATCACCGCGCGCTGGGGCGGTCCAGCTTTATCCAGGCGGCGCGGACGGTGGATCGCAAACTGGCCGGCATCGCCTCGTCGTTTGACTTCCTGATGAGCGTCTCGCCGATCAACACCGCTCAGGCATGGCGGGAGTTCAGGGCCGGCAAGTTCGCGCAAGAGCCGAAGTTCCACTACCGGCCGCTGAGCATCGATCCGTCGGAACGCAAGCGTGCCCTGTGGCGGGTCGGAATGCGCAGCGTCGAGGATCCGGTGCTGGAGACCCTGTTCACCGAGAAGCAGCAGGAGATCGACCTGCAGTTGACCCTGCTGCAGACCCGCGGGACGCGGTCGTTCAAGGCCGCCTCGACGATGCTGTACGGCCCGGTCGAGGACCGGCTGCACGACCAGGCCACGGCCCTGATCACCGCCCTTGCCGGGCGCCGCACCGATCTCGACGAGGCGGACGACGCCGACGCGGTCGACTGTCACGGCATCGAGGCCCGGGCTCTCGCGCTGATCGACGGCTACCGCAGCCGCTATGCCGCGTTCCGCGCGCAGGTGGAGATTCGCGACGACGTCACCGGCCTGATGGTCTCCGGACCGCGGATGATGATCGGGCGCGACGCCAAGGTGCGGCCGTTCCGGGTCGACGGGCTGCTGGCGCACGAGGTCAGCGTTCACCTGCTGACCCACTACACCGGCAAGGCGCAGGGCCTTCAGATCTTCCGGTCGGG
The DNA here is from genome assembly GCA_015234495.1 of Brevundimonas sp. GTDB lineage: Bacteria > Pseudomonadota > Alphaproteobacteria > Caulobacterales > Caulobacteraceae > Brevundimonas. The sequence continues at coordinate 2,737 of JADGMZ010000318.1, forward strand.
CCTGGCCGGCTATGAGGGGGTGCAGGAGGGGTTGGGGGTGTTCG
>JADGMZ010000319.1 GCA_015234495.1 Brevundimonas sp.
CCGAGATCTACGCCGACGCGGCGGGCGCCAACTACACCACCAACCGCGAGGCCATCGACATCTCCACCCGCGAGGTGACCTCGGCCGACACCCTGACCCTGCGCCTCGCCCCCGGCGGCGGCCAGGCCATCCGCTTCGTACCGCTCGGTCGGGCGCGACGGTAATGGCGATGGCGACGGGCGCGGCCGGCATCTCTTCTCCCTTCCCCCTCGATGGGGGAAGGGCCGGGGATGGGGGTGGAGGCAGACTGGGTCCAGGGGAGACGCGCGAGGCTCCGTCGAAACAGCCGGCCGCGCCTCACGCGCCTGATTGGTCAAACCCTGCGTTCACCCCCACCCAACCCTCCCCCGTCGAGGGGGAGGGCTTCACAAGCGGACAGGCTCGATGACAACGGCGGAGGCGCCAGAACCCATGGCCACCCGCCCCCGCCTCAGCGGGTGGTCGATCTGGAACATGTGCGTCGGCTTCTTCGGCATCCAGATCGGCTTCGGCCTGCAGAACGCCAACACCAGCCGCATCTTCCAGACCCTCGGAGCCGAGGTCGACAGCCTCGCCATCCTGTGGATCGCGGCGCCCCTGACCGGCCTGCTGGTCCAGCCCATCGTCGGCCATTTCAGCGACCGCACATGGACCCGGCTCGGCAGGCGGCGGCCCTACTTCCTCGTCGGCGCCATCCTCACGACGCTGGCACTGGTGGTCATGCCGCATTCGCCCTGGCTGTGGATGGCCGCCTCCATGCTCTGGATCATGGACGCCTCGATCAACATCACCATGGAGCCGTTCCGCGCCTTCGTCGGCGACAACCTGCCGGCGGAGCAGCGCACCACCGGCTATGCGATGCAGAGCTTCTTCATCGGCGCCGGCGCCGTGTTCGCCTCCTGCTTGCCATGGGTCCTGACCAACTGGTTCTCCATCGCCGCGACAGCCCCCGAGGGCGTGGTGCCGATGGCGGTGCGCATCTCCTTCTACGTCGGCGCCGCCGCCCTGCTGGCGGCGGTGCTGTGGACCGTCTTCACCACCCGAGAATACAGCCCCGAACAGATCGACGCCTTCGAGGCCGCGCGCGACGGCGACCACGCCCCCGCCGCCGCCCGCTCGCAGACCGCCTGGTACACGGGCGGCGTCGCCTGGGCCTTCGCGGGCGCCCTCGGCATCGGCCTCGTGGCCCTGCTGGACCTGCAGAAGGAGGTCTTCGTCCTCGCCGGATTCGTTCTCGCCTTCGGCCTGCTGCAGATGCTGGTCGGCGGCCTCGCCGCCGCGGGCCGGTCGAACGCCCTGACCGACATCATGGGCGACATCTTCGCCATGCCGAAGACGATGCAGGGCCTCGCCATCGTCCAGTTCTTCAGCTGGTTCGCCCTGTTCTCCATGTGGATCTACCTGACCCCGGCCGTCACCGCCGTGCACTACGCCTCGCCCGACCCGACCTCGGCCGGCTACGGCGAGGGGGCCAACTGGGTCGGCGTGCTGATGGGCGTCTACAACGGCGTCGCCGCCCTCGCCGCCTTCCTGATCCCGGTCATCGCCTGGCGCACCGGCCTGCGCGGCGCCCACGCCATCAACCTGACCCTCGGCGCCGCCGGGTTCCTCGGCGTCTTCCTGATCCGCGATCCGCAGTGGCTGTGGCTGCCGATGATCGGCGTCGGCTTCGCCTGGGCCAGCATCGTGTCGATGCCCTACGCCATCCTCGCCAACGCCGTGCCGGGCCGGAAGATGGGCGTCTACATGGGGGTCTTCAACATCTTCATCGTCGTGCCCCAGCTGGTCGCCGCCACCATCCTCGGCGCCGTGCTCAACGCCTTCTTCGGCGCCCAGCCGATCTGGGCCCTCGCCCTCGGCGCCGTCAGCTTCCTCATCGCCGCCGGTGGCAGTCTGCTGGTCCCCGTCGCCCCTTCCGTCGTCCGTCCGTGAGTTTCGCCATGCGTCTTTCCCTCCTGCTGTCCGGCGCCGCCGCCCTCGCCCTGTCCACCGCCCCCGCCGCGGCCCAGACCGCCCCCGGCGCGCCCGGCGACACCCCCACCTGGGTCAATGCCGCCAAGACCGGCGCTGGCGCGTCCTACGAAGCCTACGTCGACGGCCAGTACCGCGACGGCGGCCCGACCGGCGACGTCTCGCGCGTCTGGTTCTCCATCGCCGACGGCGTGCTGACCGAGACCATGTACGGCCTCATCCACGAGGCCCAGATCAAGCAGCTCCGCTTCGCCGTGGTCACCGAGGACGGCCTGTCGGTCGAGGGAACCGACACCACCCACCGCACCGAATATCTGCACACGGACGCGAACGGCCGTCCGCTGTCGCCGGCGTATCGGGTCCTCACCACCGACAAGACTGGCCGCTACGAGATCGAGAAGCGGATCTACACCGATCCGGACGGGCAGGCGCTGGTGGTGCGGACCGCCATTCGGGCGCTCAAGGGCGACGTCACCCCCTACCTGCTGCTCGAGCCGCACATGGCCAACACGGGCGTGGGCGATCGCGGCGACGTGTGGAACACCGAGGCCTCCGCGGAGGGCGACCTGATTGTCGAAGCAGGCGCCGCGCTGCATGCGTCGGAAGGCGACGTGCACCTCTCCCTTGAAACGGCCAAGGCCTTCTCGGCCGTCAGCGTCGGCTTTGTCGGCGTGTCGGACGGCCTGACCGATCTCGGCGACGGGAGGCTGGACAACCTTTATCGGACCACCGGCGACCAGACCGGCAACATCATGCTGACCGGTCAACTCCCGACGATCCGCGAGGGCGAGACCTACGAGCAGGACTTCGTCATCGGGTTCGGATCGAACCAGCGGCTCGCGCGGGTGGCTGCATGGCAGACCATGGAGACCGGCCTCGACGAAGTCCTCCGCCGCTTCAACGGCGAGGGCGAGCACGTCGGCTGGGAGGACTACATCGCCTCCCTCGACCAGCTCCCCCGCCTCTCCGAACAGTCCACCGACGGCGGGAAACTCGCCCACGTCTCCGCCCTGATGCTCAAGGTGCTGGAGGACCGCACCCATGCCGGCGCCCTGATCGCCTCGCTCAGCAATCCGTGGGGCGACACCGTCGACGCCACCAACCCGTCGACCGGCTACAAGGCCGTCTGGCCGCGCGACTTCTACCAGGTGGCCATGGCCCTGCTGGCGCTGGGAGACACGGAGACGCCGCTGGCCGCCTTCCGCTACCTGCCGCAGGTGCAGGTGCGCGCCGACACGCCGGGCAATACCGGCGCCACCGGCTGGTTCCTGCAGAAGACCTGGGTCGACGGCACCATCGAATGGGTGGGCGTGCAGCTGGACCAGACCGCCATGCCCATCATGCTGGGCTGGAAGCTGTGGAAGGCCGGCCTCGTCTCCGACGCCGAGATAGCGCGCATGTACGCCGACATGATCAAGCCCGCCGCCGACTTCCTCGTCGACGGCGGCACGGTGGGCATCCTGTGGAATGACCGGACGATCTCCCCGCCGTGGACCCAGCAGGAGCGCTGGGAGGAGCAGGAGGGCCACTCCCCCTCCACCACCGCCGCCGTCATCGCCGGCCTGGTCACCGCCGCCGACATCGCCCGCGCCACGGGCGACGCCGCCTCGGCCGCCCGCTACCAGGCCGCCGCCGACGACTATGAGTCGAAGATCGAGGCGCGGATGTTCACCACCTCCGGCGACTGGGGCGACGGCCGCTACTTCCTGCGCCTCAGCCGCAACGAGGACCCCAACGACAAGGCCCCGCTGGGCGACAACAACGGCCAGCACGGCGCGCCCGAGGACCGCGTCGTCGACGGCGGCTTCCTCGAACTGGTCCGCTACGGCGTCCGCGCCCCTGACGCGCCCTCCATCCTCGCAAGCCTGCCCGAATACGACGACCAGAGCCGCGAAGACCGCTTCCGCGTCCGCTACGATATCAACGGCGTCCCCGCCTTTCGCCGCTACGGCAACGACGGTTACGGCGAACAGACCGACACCGGCGGCAACTACGGCGTCGGCGGCGAGATGCACCCCGGCCAGCGCGGCCGCCTGTGGCCCTTCTTCACCGGCGAGCGCGGCCATTACGAACTGGCCGCGACGCTGCACACCCCCTCGGCCGACGCGCAGTGGACCGAGGCCCAGCTGAACGGCGTCCGCCACACCTGGGTGCGCGGCATGGAGAGCTTCGCCAACGGCGGCCTGCTGCTGCCCGAACAGGCCTGGGACGGCGTCGGGCACCCCACCGCCCACGACTACCAGCCGGGTCAGGGCACCAACTCCGCCACCCCGCTGGCCTGGACCCACGCCGAATATATCAAGCTGCTCCGCTCGCTGGCCGACCGTCGGGTGTGGGACCGCTACCAGCCGGTGGAGGCGAGGTACGCCCGTTAGCCCCACCTGCCGCCGTCGGGCGTCTGGAGCGGCCCACGAACAGGGCCGTCCTGCCTCCGATCCCCGGGTCAGGCCCGAGGATGACGACTCGGGAGTGGCGGTCCGGTCGCAGCGGCGGTAACGAGGACGAATGAGCAACGGCCCCGTCCTCGTCACCGGCTCGGCCGGCTTCATCGGCTTCCACACCGCGCAGCGCCTGCTGGCGCGCGGCGAGACGGTGATCGGCGTCGACAACCTGAACAGCTATTACGACCCGGCGCTCAAACACGCCCGGCTGGAGCGGCTGCGGGCCCAGCCGAACTACATCCACCACACCCTCGACCTCGCCGACCGCGAGGCCATGCGCGCCCTGTTCGCCGAACACGCGCCGCGCCGCATCGTCCACCTCGGAGCCCAGGCCGGCATCCGCTATAGCGTCGAGAATCCCGAGACCTACGTCGACTCCAACGTGGTCGGCTTCCTGACCGTGCTGGAGGGCGCCCGCGCGGTTCAGGCGGAGCACCTCGTCTTCGCCTCGACCAGTTCGGTCTATGGCGCCTCGGCCGCCCTGCCCTTCTCGGTCGAACAGGGCGTCGCCCACCCGCTCAACGTCTACGCCGCCACCAAGATCGCCAACGAGGCGATGGCCCACTCCTACGCCTACGTTTTCGGCATCCCCTCGACCGGCCTGCGCTTCTTCACCGTCTACGGCCCGTGGGGCCGGCCGGACATGGCGCTGTTCAAATTCACCCGCGCCATCCTCGAGGGCCGGCCGATCGACGTCTATGGCGAGGGCGCCATGGAGCGCGACTTCACCTTCATCGACGACATCGTCGACGGGGTGGTCGCCGCGCTGGATGACGTCCCGGGCAAGGACCCGGCCTGGCGCGCCGACGCCCCCGGCCAGGCCACCAGCGGCGTCGCCCCCTGGCGACTGCTCAACCTCGGCGCTGGCCGCCGCGAGAAGCTGTCGCGCTACATCAAGGTGCTGGAACAGGCGCTCGGGAAGAAGGCCGTGCTCAACGTCCTGCCCACCCAGGAGGGCGAGATGACCCGCACCGAAGCCGGCGTGGCCGAAACCCGGGCCGCCCTCGGCTACGACCCGAAGACCCCCATCGACGTCGGCGTGAAACGCTTCGTCGACTGGTACCGCGACTTCTACGGCGTCTGACGCAAGCGAAAGGGCGGAGCCGTCGCCGGCCCCGCCCTTGGCTGTCGTCTCCGCGATGATCAGGGGACGGGGTTGCCGTCCACGTCGACCACCGTCACCTCGCCGACGCCGAGGGCCCGGATCTTGTCCTCGATCGAGGCGCGGTCGCCGACGACCACCCAGGTGGTCGGTCCCGAGCCGACGATCTCGCGCGCCGCCTCGGTCGCCCGTCCCGCGTCCATGGCCGCGACCCGCTGGGCGTAGGTTTCATAGTAGTCGTGGGGCACGCCCCAGACGACCATGTTGTACAGCTCGCCGACGATGGCGCCGTTGGTCTCCCAGTTGCCCGCCATGCCCTGCACCATGTTGGCGCGGGCCGCCGCGATCTCGGCCTCGGTCAGCGGGCGCGAACCCACCACCTCGGTCAGCTCGCGGCGCAGCTCGACCAGACTCTCGGCCGTCTTGTCCGACTGCACCCCGGCGCTGACCATGTAGATCCGCTCGCCGCGACCGAAGGGCACGCCGCCGCCGGCGCCGTAGGACCAGCCCTTGTCCTCGCGCAGGTTCATGTTGATGCGGCTGGTGAAGGCCCCGCCCAGGGCGGTGTTCATGGTGTCGATGGCCGGCTCGGTGGCGGGATCGAAGGCGTCGACGACGCGGCCGGCGAGGATGGTCGACTGCGGACCGGCCCGGTCGACGATCAGGATGCGCGGCGGCCCCTCGACCTCGGGCGCGTCGGCCGGCCCCGGCTTGGCCGGCATCGGCCCGGCCGGCGCGCGCCACTCGGAGAAGGCCCGCTCCAGCTTGGGTGTCAGCTCGGCCAGGCTGGTGTCGCCGACCACCACCAGGGTGGCGTTGTCGGGACGGAACCACGTCTGATGCCAGGCCTCGGCGTCGGCCGGGGTGATGGCGCTCACCGTCTCCTCGGTCCCGGAGGCCAGGCGGCCGTAGGGGCTTTCGGGCCCGTAGAGTTCGCGGCTCAGCACCCGACGGGCGATGGCGCCGGGATTGCGCCGGGCCTGCTGGATGCCGGCGATCTGCTGCGACTGCACCCGCTGGAAGTCGGACTCCCGGAAGGCGGGGTTCAGGATCACATCGGCGAACAGGTCCAGCGAGGGCTCCAGCCGCGCCGTCAGGGCGGTCATCGACACATTGGTCGAATTGGTTCCCGAGCCGGCGCCGAGGGTGGCGCCGAGCAGTTGCAGCCGGTCGCTGATCTCGAGCGCGGTCAGCTCGTCGGTGCCGTTGGTCATCACCTGCGGCGCCAGCTGGCCGAGGCCGAGCTTGTCGTCCGGATCGACCACGGCGCCGGCGTCGAGGACCAGGTTCATGCTGACCGTCGGCACGCTGTCGCGGTGCACCAGCATCACCTTGAGGCCGTTCGACAGCTGGCCGCTCTCCACGTCGGGGAACATCGCCTGCGGGGCAGGGCCGGCGGGCGGCAGACCGGCGCTCCGATCCACGTCGGTGGCGGCGACCGTGTAGTCGGGGAAGGGCAGCACCTCGAGGCTGTAGCTGCCGTCGGTCAGCCAGCGCCGCCCGGCCTCGGTCAGGTTCGCCGGGCTTGCGGCGACGACCCGCTGATAGCTCTCGCGCCAGGCGCCGGGATCGCCCTGGAACACCTCGGACGCGGCCAGCCGGTCCGACTTGCCGCCGAAGCCGCCGATGCGCTCCAGCCCGCGGATGTAGCCGGCCGCGGTCTGGGTGCGCACCCGCTCCAGCTCGTCGGCGGTCGGGCCGTCGCGCAGCAGCCGGGCCATCTCCTCGTCGATGATGGCCTCGATCCGGCCGAGATCGCCGCCGGCCTTGGCCGTGGCGACCACGAAGAACTGGCCGGCGATCTCGCGGCCGCCGGCGCTGGCCTGCACCGAGGTGGCCAGCTGGTCGTCGATGACCAGCCGCTTGTAGAGACGGGACGAGCGGCCCGAGGACAACACGTCGGCCAGCATGCCGAGGTAGTCGGTGTCCGCCTCGCCGGTCGGCGTCATGTTCCACACCTTGTACAGGCGCGGCTGGCCGACGCGGTCGTACATGACCTCGCGCTGCTCGCCGACCATCCGGTGGATCATGCGCTGCGGCTGGGTCACGGGCGGGCCGGACGGAATGTCGCCGAAGTAGCGCTGGACCTTCTCGCGAGCCACCTCGGGGGTGATGTCGCCGGCCAGCACGATCACCGCATTGGCGGCGCCGTAGTAGTCGCGGAACCACTGCTGCACGGTCTCGAGGTCGGCGGCGTTGAGGTCGTCCATCGAGCCGATGACGGTGTGGCCATAGGGATGCTCGTCGGGCCAGGTCGCGGCCGTGATGGCGTTGAAGACGCGGCCGTAGGGCTGGTTCTCGCCCTGGCGCTTCTCGTTCTGGACCACGCCGCGCTGCTCATCCAGCCGGGCCTGGTCGATGGCCCCCAGCAGGTGACCCATCCGGTCGCTCTCCAGCCACAGGATGGAATCCAGCGCCGTCGTCGGCACGTTCTGGAAATAGTTGGTGCGGTCGCTGTTGGTGGTGCCGTTCTGGTCCGTGGCGCCCAGCAGCTCCGTGCCCTTGAAGAAGTCGGTATTGTAGTTCTCCGACCCGTTGAACATCAGGTGCTCGAACAGGTGAGCGAAGCCGGACCGGCCCTCCGGCTCGTTCTTGGAGCCGACATGGTACCAGATGTTCACCGCCACGATCGGGGCCTTGTGGTCCTCGTGGACGATGACGGTCAGGCCGTTGTCGAGGGTGAATTTGGTGAACGGGATGTCGACGTCCGGCAGGGGCGCCAGCTGCTGGCGCGACTGGGCGGCGGCCGCCGGCGCGGCGGCGATGTCGGTGGTCTGGGCCTGGGCGACGCCGGCCAGCAGCACGGCGGAGGCGACGCCGCCGAGCAGGGTGAGACGATTGATGCGCATGGGATAACCCCCCTTGGAGACACGAGCTGCGCGGTTGCGCCGGCCCATAGTGGCGGTGCCCGATGGGGGCTTGGCAAGCGGGAAATCCCCGACCGCCGCGCCGCATCGCCGGCCCCACCTTCGCTTCCGCGAAAGGAACGAGCACGATTCGTGCTCGTCGCCCAAGAATTGCCGCCGCATTCCGCAGCTTGGCAGTAACTTTCCGCTGAGAGCGCGAAATCTATTGTCTGTTGCACCGCAATATAGTCCAATCCCTATCCGCGGCTTCGAACGCGGATTCGGGCCGAGATGTTGAAGCTCCTCCGCCCGGACGCCTCATGAACCGACTTCTCGCCGCCCCGTTCGTCCTTCTCGGCTGGCTCATCGCCGGCCCCGCCCTCGCCGCTCCAGCCCTGCTGTCCCACCAGGTTCCGCTGGCCCTGAACGAGGCCTCCTCGGCATGGATCCTGATGTCGACGGCCCTGGTCCTGATGATGACCTTGCCGGGGCTGGCCCTGTTCTATGGCGGCATGGTCCGGCGCAAGAACGTCATCGCCACCGTGGCCCACTCCACCGCCGCCTTCGCCATCGTCACCGTCCTGTGGTTCGCCGTCGGCTACAGCCTGTCATTCGGGTCCAGCGGTCCGGCGACCAACGGCTTCATCGGCGGGCTGGAGGCGGCCTTCCTGAACGGCGTCACGCCCGCCACGGCGCATGGTCTCACGCCCGGCCTGCCTGAATTCCTGTGGATCGCCTATCAGCTGACCTTCGCGATCATCACCCCGGCCCTGATCGCCGGCGCCTTCGCCGAGCGGATCAAATTCTCCGCCTCGATCCTGTTCTTCTTCCTGTGGCACCTGCTGGTCTACGCCCCGATCTGCCACCAGGTCTGGGGCGGTGGCTGGATGGGGTCGCTGGGCGTGCTGGACTTCGCCGGCGGGGCGGTGGTCCACGTCAATGCCGGGGTCGCAGGATTGGTGGCGGCGCTGGTGCTGGGCCCGCGCCATGGCTTCGGCCGCGACAACATGGCCCCGCACAACCTGACCCTCACGGCCATCGGCGCCGGCCTGCTGCTGGTCGGCTGGATGGGCTTCAACGCCGGCTCGGCCTGGGCCGCGGATGGAATCGCCGCCGTGGCCGCCTTGAACACCCTGCTCGCCGCCGCCGCCGCCGCCATCGGCTGGACCGCCGTCGAGTGGATCGACCACAAACGCCCGACCCTGCTCGGCCTGCTTTCAGGCCTCGTCGCCGGTCTGGTCGGGATCACCCCCGCCGCAGGCCTGGTCGATCCGAAGGGGGCCTTCCTCATCGGCCTCATTTCCGGCCCCGCCTGCTACGCCGGCGCGGTCTGGATCAAGCGCGCCCTGAAATACGACGACAGCCTCGACGCCTTCGGGGTCCACGGGATCGGCGGCGTCGTCGGCGCCTTGCTGACCGGCGTCCTCGCGACCGCCGCGATCAATCCCGCGGGCGAGGGCGCCAATGTGCTGAACCAGCTGATCGGCCTCGCCGCCGTCGTCGCCTGGAGCGGCGTCGGGACTTTCGCCGTGCTGATGGTCTGCAAATTCACCACCGGCCTGCGCGTGGCGACGGACGAGGAGATCGAGGGCCTCGACTACACCCAGCACGGCGAGACCCTTCACCCATAGAAAAAGGGCGCCCGCACCGGCGGACGCCCCTTCCGTCAGTATTCGTCCGCTCGTCTCAGCGGGCGTTGGTCGTCTCGTCGGAGTCCGCGGCCGGCTGGCCGGGCATCGTCTCCTGGGTGGTCGGCTGGCCGGCGGCGCCGTCGACCGGGGCCGAGGCGCCAAGACCGTCCGTGGGGGCGCCGGCCTCTACGGCCGCGCCCTCCGGCGTCTCCATCTCGCCTTCAGCGAGCGCCGCGCCCGGCTGGCGGGCCGGATCAGGCGCCGGGATGGCGAAGCCCCCGGAACCCTGGCTGCGCAGCCAGGCGATCAGATTGACCCGGGTCTGGGTGTCGCGGATGCCGGCGAACGACATCTTGGTGCCCGGGACATGGCGGCCCGGCGCAGTCAGGAACTGGTCCAGCTCGTCATAGGTCCAGGTCGGGGCCTCGGCCTTGTGGGCGGCCATGGCGTCCGAATAGGCGAAGCCGGCCGCATGCATGACCGGCCCGCCGACTATGCCGAACAGGTTCGGTCCGGTGCCGTTGGCGCCGCCCGCGTTGATCGTGTGACAGGCCACGCAGCGCGCGAAGGCGGCCTCGCCGGCGCCCAGATCGGCGGTCGGAAGCACCGTGCCCCAGTCGGGCGGCAGCACGGCCTCGGCCGCGCCGCCCGCGGCCTCTTCCGGCGCGTCGACGAAATAGCCCATCTTATCAGGGGCCTCGGTGTGGTAGATCGCCCCCGTGACCTGCTGCACGCCGACGATGACGAAGGCGGTCGCCAGAGCGGCGCCCATAATCTTGTTCCACTTCAGATCGCCGCTCATCCGCGTCGTCTCATCCCGTTCCTGAGGCCCGGCCGAAGCAGCGGTCGGGCGAATTCTTGCGTGCGCGTCTCTTACACGCTAGCGCGGCCTTCGCAACCGGCCCCGGCGTCTCAGGCGACGTCCCGGGGTCGCAGGCAGGAAGCCGAACATGAACCCCCTCGTCCTGATCCCCGCCCGCATGGCCGCGACCCGCCTCCCCGGCAAGCCGCTGGCCGATATCGGCGGCCAGCCGATGATCGTCCGCGCCTGGCGTCAGGCGGCGGCCTCGGGCCTGCCGGTCGCCGTCGCCGCCGGCGACCTCGAGATCGTCGAGGCGGTCGAGGCGGCGGGCGGCCGCGCCGTCCTCACCGACCCCGACCTGCCCTCCGGCTCCGACCGGATCCGCGCCGCCCTCGACGCCCTCGATCCCGACGGCGGCCATGACGCCGTCATCAACCTGCAGGGCGACATGCCCTTCGCCGATCCCGGCCTCGCCCGCGCCTGCGCCGACCTGCTCGCCGCCGAGCCGGCCTGCGACATCGCCACCCTGGTCGCGCCCGAGGCCGACGCCTCCGACCGCGCGAACCCCGACGTGGTCAAGGCCGTCCTCGCCCTGCCCGAGGGCGCCCGCCACGGTCGCGCCCTCTATTTCACCCGCTCGACCCTGTACGGCGACGCCCCCGTCTGGCGCCACGTCGGCCTCTACGGCTACCGCCGCGCCGCGCTCGAACGCTTCTGCGCCGCCCCGCCCTCGCCGCTGGAGAAGCGCGAGAAGCTGGAGCAGCTGCGGGCGCTGGAAATGGGCCTGCAGCTCTGGGCCGCCGTCATCGACGAAGCGCCGCTGTCAGTGGACAGCCCGGCGGACCTGGAGGCGGCGCGAGCGCTGGCGGATTAGCGCCCTTCTCCCCTTGCGGGAGAGGGCGTCAGATCTCGAACCCATCCACCCACGCCTGCATCAGCGTCCGCGCGATGGCGATCTTCGCCGGCGCCCTGATCGTCGGATGCGTCCCCGCCAGCACCGCCCGCGCCTCCGCCCGCGTCAGCCAGGCCACCGCCTCCAGCTCCGTCTGGTCCGGCGCGGCGTCCTCCGAATCGACCTCGCAGAACAGGCCGATCATCAGCTGCGACGGGAACGGCCACGGCTGGCTGGAGTGGTAGCGCACCGCCGTCACCGTCAGCCCCGCCTCCTCCTCGACCTCGCGGGCGCAGGCCTCCTCGATGGTCTCGCCGGGCTCGAGGAAGCCGGCCAGCGCCGACATCCGCCCCTCGGGCCAGCTGGCCTGCCGGCCCAGCAGGCAGCGCGGCTCATCCCCTCCGAGATACACCGGCAGCATGATGGTCACCGGGTCGACGCGCGGGAAATGCTCGGTCCGGCAGGCCGGGCAGATGCGCTTCCAGCCGCCGCAGGCGTCCTCGCTCCGCGTCCCGCAGGCGGCGCAGAAGCCGTGCCGCCGCCGCCAGTCGAACAGCGATTTGGCCCCGCCCGCCATGGCCGCGTCCGGCCCCGGCAGCAGGGCCGCCGCCTCGCGCATCTCGTGAAACTCGCCCACGCCCCTGAGCGGCCCCGCCGTCGGATCGATCGAACCCTCGACCTCGACCGCGAACACCGGCGCCCCTTTCCACATCCCCAGGAACAGTTCGCGGTCCTGCGCCACCGCCCGCGCCTGCATCATCGGCAGCCAGACCAGCCGGGGCTCCCCCGCCGCCTCCAGCAGCGGCCGCCCCTCCCACAGCACCAGCGCCAGCGCCGTCGGATCGAGCGCCCGCTCCTCGACCCAGTCCGGATCGTTCCGCAGGTCGCCCGCCCGATCGAGCGGGTTGCCGGCGAAGGTGTTCAGGGCGGGGAGAGGCATGGCCGCTGTCTAGCAAGCTCCCGCTTGCATCGGCGAGCCGGAATCGTCATATCGGCCTTGGAGATCGCGGGCGAAGGCTTCGCCAACCTGGTCAGGGCCGGAAGGCAGCAGCCACAACGAAATCCCCTTCGGGTCGCGGTCTCCACCTTCTCTCCTGTTAGTGCGCTAACGCTCGCGACGCGGTCGCTCGCCGCTTGAGCGCGTGTCCTCCCCACGCAGTGGGGAGAGGGACCGCGACCCGAAGGGCGGCGCGTAGCCGTCAAGCGGTGGAGGGGCGGGCAAGGCCATACACAACTCCCTTCCCGCACCCCCTTCGCCCTCGCCTCCCCCCGCGCTAAGACGGTGCCATGAGCGACGTGGACCCGAGTCTCGAAGGCCCTCCGTGGGAGGAGGACGCGCCCGAAGCCGAGGAGCGCGATCCCAACACCGACGACATGTTCGGCGCGCCCGAGCCCGCGGGCATGCGCGAGGCCGAGGCCGCGGCCGCCCC
>JADGMZ010000320.1 GCA_015234495.1 Brevundimonas sp.
CGCGCTCGGTCAGCAGCTTGCGAGCCGCCTTCAGCACCCGGTCGGCCGGCAGGTCGTTCATGTGCAGGATGGCCTGGTCCAGGCGCGGGTCGATCTTGCGGTATTCGTCGACCGAGCGCGGGCCGCGCACCGCCACCCCGCCCCACGGGCCGCGCTCGGCTTCGTCCGAGGGGCCATAGGCGGCGACCACCGGCGTTCCGGAGGCCACCGCCAGATCCGTCCACAGCGAGTCCCCGCCCAGATACAGGGCGCAGCGACCCACCGCCGCCACCGTCTGCAGCGGGCTCAGCCGCCCCTGCAGGGCGAGGGTCCGATGGCGGGGCAGCGCCAGCCGGATGACGTGGGCGGCGTCCCGGTCGCCCTCGGATCCGACCACCAGCACCCGGCCGCCCTCCAGCGGGCCGCCGTCGCCGACGAGCGTCGAGGCCACCTTGGCGAACCGCTCGGCGGGCCACTGGCGGCCCATCCATTCCGCTCCCGGCCCCACAGCCAGGATCGGACCGTCGCCGGGCGGGATCAGGGCGTCGGCGGCGGCCTGGGTCGCGTCGGAGACGAACAGGCGGGGGGCCGGAATCTCGTCCAGCTGCAGCACCCTCGCGGCCAGTTCGACCGCGTGCACCCCGGGCTCGCGCTCGCCCCGCACAGCCCGCTTCTGTCGCTTCAGCCGACCCGACAGGCCCGAGCCGCGCATGTCGACCACCAGCCCCCAATTGGTCGACCGCACCTGGGTCCACAGGCCGAACCAGTCGAGCCGGCTCTCCTTCTCCAGCACGATCAGCCGGTCCAGTCGCGGCGTGTCGGCGAACAGCGGCGCGCTGGCGGGCGATCCGACCACCGTGAACCGCGCCTGCGGCATGGCCCCGACCAGATAGGCCAGCACGCCCGAGGACAGCACCGCGTCCTGCGCACCCGCCTCGGCGATATACAGGATAGGAAATCGGCCCGTCATGACTGGACCGTATACGGATTCTCGCAGTCCATCAGTGGCCATCAGGTGTGGTCCACAGTCCTGCATCACCCTATCTACCCCCCATGACCACCCGCATCGCCCGCCTCGACAGCCGCGCCCTGATCCGGGTCTCCGGCCCGGACGCCAAACCCTTCCTGCACAACCTGCTGACCCAGGACGTCGAGACGCTGGCTGAGGGCGAACTCCGCTTCGGCGCCCTGCTCTCTCCGCCGGGCCGCCTGTTGTTCGACCTGTTCCTGATTGGCGAGGCCGACGGCGTCCTGCTCGACGTCGCCGCTGACCGCCGCGACGCGCTGCTGCAGCGCCTGTCGATGTACAAACTCCGCGCCCGGGTCGCGGTCGAGGCCGACGACCGCCCCGTCTTCGCCTCATGGCCGGACGTCGCCGACGGCTTCACCGCCGACCCCCGCGCGCCGGGCCTCGGCGGCCGCCGCTACGGCGGCCAGGTCGCGGCCGAGGCGGCCGAGGCCGACTGGCAGGCCCACCGTCTCGCCGTCGGCGTCCCCGACCCGACCGCCGACGCCCCGTCCGACAAGACCTACCCCATCGAGGCTGATTTCGACCTGCTGGACGGCATCGACTTCCGTAAGGGCTGTTTCGTCGGCCAGGAGACCACCTCGCGCATGAAGCGCCGCGGCAGCATCAAGAACCGCATGCTGCCCCTCGCCTTCGACGGTCCGTCCCCACCGTTCGGCGCCGAGGTCCTGAACGGCGACCGGCGCGCCGGCGAGGTGCTCAGCGGCATGGACGGCGCCGCCATGGCCCTGCTGCGGCTGGACCGGCTGGAAGGAGCGCTGACGGTGGACGGCCGGCCCGTCGAGGTCCGCTGGCCGGACTGGATGCCGCAATAGTCCCGCGGCTCACTCCGCGTCCGGCTCGATCGCCGTACTCCGCATCTCGCTCCACGCCGCCCCGGCCGCGCCGGCCGCGCGCCCCCGCTCGAACAGGTCCGCCATGGGCTCCGGAGCGAAATCGAGGCTCGAGGCCTCCACCTCGTCCGGGATCGCCGCCACATACATGCGGATGCCGTTGCGCTCGGCGAAGGCCAGATTGACCTGCAGGCTGGTGCGCAGGCTGGCCTTGCTCATGGTGTCGTAGGAACGGGCCAGTATGGCCCGCAGGTTGCCCTGGGTGATCCGCTCGTTACGGCCGACGTGACCATTGACCAGCACATACAGCGCCGTCCCCTCCGGGGCCCTCGTCGGCGTGGTCACCGTCAGCAGGCTCTCGGGTACGGCCAGGAACGGAGTGTTGACGCCCCCGTCGACGTGCATCTCCTCGACCAGGCCGCCCGCGCCGTCCACGCCCGGGATCAGCACCGGCGGAAAAACCCCTGGAATGCTGGCCGAGGCCAGCAGAACCCGACGGAACAGCGCCGCCGCCTGTTCACCACCCTGGCCGGCCAGCACCCCCATGTCCCAGATCACCGTGTCCTGGGTGTCCAGGTTGGTCGTGACCACCAGCAGGCGGCGGCCCTTGTCGTGTTCGGCCGCCACGGCGCGGAGCATGTCCTCGGTGACATAGTCATCGACCAGGTTCCTCAGGGCCCCCGCATCGAACAGGCCCGGCGTGGTCAGGGCGGCGAAGCTGCGCCAGCCCAGCAGCCTCCCGGCCCGCCCGCCGGCGTAGGCTTCGCGCAACTCGTCATCCCACTCGGGGCCGAGAAAGGCGAAGGGCGCCGCCAGCGCCCCGGTGCTCACGCCGGTGACGACGCTGAACTCCGGCCGCGCGCCGCGCTCGGTCCAGCCGACCAGCACCCCCGCGCCATAGGCGCCGTTGGCCCCGCCGCCGGACAGGGCGAGGATGGAGCGTCCTTCCTCCCCCTCCCACAAGCGGTCGCCGACCTGCTGGGCGAGGGCCGCCGTCGCCTCCAGATCGGACGCCCGGATGCGCGGGTCCTCGGTCGGCCGCCAGCTCTCCGACGCCAGCCGGACAACCCCGTCCTCGGGCCGGTAGATCGTGCCGCAGCCCGCCAGCCACAGGGCCGACAGCAAAAGGACCAGGGCAGCGGGACGGATCATGAGCTTTCCAGACCTTGGGCGTGAAAGCGGCCTCCTAGCATGTTCCTCGCCCGGCATTTACCCCCGGCGACCCGGCGCTACCCTTCATCCATGCCCGACTCACTCCGCCGCTGCGCCTGGTGCGGGACCGATCCGCTCTACGTCGCCTATCACGACGAGGAGTGGGGCGTGCCCGAATACGACGCCCGCGCCCTGTGGGAGAACCTGGTGCTGGACGGCATGCAGGCCGGGCTGGCGTGGATCACCATCCTGCGGAAGCGCGAAGGCATCCGCGAGGCCTTCGACGGCTTCGACCCGGAGAAGGTGGCGGCCTACGGCGAGGCCGACATCGAACGCCTGCTCGGCGACGCCCGCATCATCCGCTCCCGCGCCAAGATCGCCAGCGCCATCAAGGGGGCCCGGATCTGGCTGGAGATGCGCGACAGCGGCGAGGACTTCTCCGAATGGCTCTGGTCCTTCGTCGGCGGCGCTCCGATCCAGAACGAATGGCCCGACAGCGGGGCGCGGCCCGTCGCCACGCCCGAGTCGGAGGCCATGGCCAGGGCCCTGAAGAAGCGCGGCTTCACCTTCTGCGGCCCGGTTATTGTGTACGCCTTCATGCAGGCTGTGGGCATGGTCAACGATCACGGCGTCGAGTGCTTCCGTCACGGCCAGGTTCGTGCGATGGCCGACCGGTGAAGACCCCTTCGAAAAAACCGGCCAAGGGCAAGGCGACCGCCAAGGCGCCGCCGAAGACTGCGCGCGCCTTCCCGACGCTGCCGCTCGAAACGGTGCTGATGCAGTCGTGCGGCGGTCTGGTCTGCGGAGTCGACGAAGCGGGGCGGGGGCCGTGGGCCGGGCCGGTCTCGGCCGGGGCGGTTATCCTGCACCACCACGACCTCCCCGAGGGCATCGACGACTCCAAGGCCCTGACCGCCGAACGGCGCGAGACCCTCGAAATCGAGATCAAGGCCCGCGCCCTGGCCTGGGGCGTCGGCTTCGCCTCGGTCGAGGAGATCGCCGAGCTCAACATTCTGCACGCCACCGGCCTGGCCATGTGCCGGGCGATCGAGGCGATGTCGGCGCAGCCTGTCGCCGCCCTCGTCGACGGCAACTACCGCTTCAAACTTCCCTGCGATGTCCAGACGGTGGTCGGGGGCGACGGCCTGTCGCTGTCGATCGCGGCAGCCTCCATTCTCGCCAAGACGGCGCGCGACCGGCTGATGATCGCCATGGACGAGGAATACCCCGGCTACGGCTTCGCCTCGCACAAGGGCTACAACGCGCCGGTGCACCAGGAAGCATTGCGGACGCTGGGCCCCTGCCCGGCTCACCGCCGCGGCTGGGCCCCGATCCGGGCCCTGCTGGAAGGGGGCTAGAGGCTCAACGCTCCGCCCATCAGGGCCCCGGCCAGGGCGGCGACGAGACCGCCCAGGGTGATGGTCAGCCAGGCGGGCACCCCTTCGGACAGGGTCGAAAGGTCGGGGTCGCCGCTGACGGCGGGATCATTGGCCACCCGGGTGTCGAAGCGCGCCGGCGACGGCGGCCGCCAGGCGGCCGGCTCAAAGGCGTCCACCGCCCGGCCATAGGCCCGGCGGGCGTCCAGACGCCGCGAGGGGGTGAGGGTCATCTGTTCCATGGCCGACACAACGGCCGCGAGTCCGAGGCGTTCCGTTCGCCCGAACTCACGCGGCGTCGGCCAGCTTCACGCGCCGGTCGCTGACCACGAACAGATATTCGACGTTCCGCAGCCGGCCCACGGCGCCGACCTTTTCGCCCTTGGGATTGTGGATGCCGATGCGGGCCCCGACGTAGCGCGGCCGGGCGATCTCGATGACCTGAACCTCGCCCCGTCCCGACAACATCTCCACCAGCTGGTCGCGCGACAGATAGCCTTCGTCGTTGAAGGAGACGATCAGGTTCGGCGCCTTCACCCCCTCGATCACCGCCTGCAGCGCCGGCGCGATGCCGGGCCGGCTGTTGAAGGCGCTCTTGCGGGTGCGGACGTCGATTCGCTTGTTGGCCACGCCATAGGTCTCGGGCTTGTCCCACAGCACCAGGCTCTCCCAGCAGTGGTAGTTGCCGAGGTACGAGTGCTGGTTGTACGGCGGGTCCAGATAGACCAGATCCGCCTCGACACTCGGCGCCAACTCGACCGCGTCGGCGTGCGTCGCCCGGCATGGTCCCTCCGCTACGCCGGGCAGGAGGTCGGGCATCCGCAGCTCCAGCGGCTTCAGCGCCCGGCTGGCCCAGCGCTTCATATAGGCCATCTGCAGCCCGGCCGTGGAATCGACCCGGTCGGCCGCCTCCATCAGGCTGACGAGGGCGATCGCCTCCAGTTCGGGCTCCAGCGCCATGCCGGCGATCCGGTCGCGCATGGCGTCGATGCGCGCCCCATTCTCCGGCGTGAAATAGCGCGCGTCCTCGCAGAAGGTCCGTGTGAACCAGCCGGCCTCGGGCGTCACCGTCCGCAGTTCCGCCAGCACGGCCCCCGCCTTGTCCAGCCAGCGTTCCCGATCCGCCTGCACATAGGCTGTGGCCAGCGCATGGGCGTAGGCGTTGTGGTCGTTCGACCAGACCCGAAAGCCCTGCGTCTTCAGCGCATGCCCGACCCGCGCGGTGCCGGAAAACAGGTCGCAGACGGTCCCCCCGTCCGGCAGGGCCGCCCTCACCGCCGCCGTCACATGGCCGAGCAGGGCGCGCTTCGAGCCGATGTATTTGATCATGCCGACCCTCGTGGGGTCAGCCGCCTCGGCCACGCCCCTTCATCGGAACATGCGCCAACCGCAGCAGATTCGCAGCCCCCGGCGCGCCGAACGGCGTCCCGGCCAGGATCAGCAGCCGCTGGCCCGGCTCGGCCAGGCCGAATTCGACGGCCTTCGCCACCGCATCGTCGGTGACCTCCTCCAGCGAGGCCGGCTCGCGGCTCAGCCGCGGCTCCAGCCCCCAGACCAGCGCCAGGCGCCGGGCCGTCTCCGGCTTGGGGGTCAGGGCCAGCACCGTCTGCAGCGGCCGTTCGCGCGACATCCGCCGCGCCGTCCCACCCAGGGTGGTGAACACCACCACGCAGGCGGTCGACTGGGCCTCGCCGGCCTTGCGCGCCGCCGCCACCAGGGCGTCGACGTCGTGCTCGTCCATGCCGGCGTGCTCGGCGTCCATCAGGCCCGGCCACAGCGGATCGTCCTCAACCCGCTCGATGATCCGGTTCATGATGCCGACCGACTCCAGCGGATAGTCGCCCGACGCCGTCTCGGCCGACAGCATCAGGGCGTCGGCGCCCTCATAGACCGCATTGGCCACGTCCGACGCTTCAGCCCGGGTCGGCGCCGGCGCCGAGGTCATCGATTCCAGCATCTGGGTCGCCACGATCACCGGCACCCCGCGCTGGCGGGCGGCGCGGATGATCCGTTTCTGCGCCACCGGCACCTCCTCCGGGTCCAGCTCCACCCCCAGGTCGCCGCGCGCCACCATGACGCCGTCGCAATAGTCGAGGATGCTGTCGAGCTCGTTCAGCGCCTGCGGCTTCTCGATCTTGGCCAGACAAGCCGCCCGTCCCTTCACGATCTGCTTCAGCTCGGCCATGTCCTCGGGCTTCTGCACGAAGCTCAGGGCCACCCAGTCGACGCCGATGCGCAGGGCGAAGGCCAGGTCCTCGCGGTCCTTGGGCGTCAGGGCCGAGACCGGCACCACCGCCTCGGGCACCGCCACCCCCTTGCGGTCCGACAGTTTCGAGCCGCTCTCCACCGTCACATCGGCCCAGTCATCCGACCGCTCGCCGACCCGCAGCCGCACCCGGCCGTCGTCCAGCAGCAGCAGCATGCCGGTGCGCAGCGCCTTGAAGATCTCCGGATGCGGCATCTGCACCCGCGTCGCGTCGCCCGGCGTCGGGTCGAGGTCGAAGCGCATCTTGTGGCCCGGACCGACCTCGATCTCGACATCCTTGAACCTGCCCAGACGCAGCTTGGGCCCCTGCAGGTCGGCCAGCACCCCCAGCGGCCGCTTCAGGGCCAGCTCCGCCCCGCGCACGGCCTTCAGCGCCGCCGCGTGGTCCTCGTGCGAGCCGTGACTGAAGTTGAGGCGGAAGACGTCGACCCCGGCCTGGGCCAGGGACTTGACCATGCCGGGCGCCCGGCTGGCGGGTCCAAGGGTTGCGACAATGCGGGCGCGCCGGGCTCTTTTCATCGAATATCCATACGGCCGGTGGGGACGAAGCCCCCTTGTGCCATGAAAGCGCGTCCGGTTAAGGCCGGTTCGCCGCCGGACACACAAAGTTATGCGCTACAGTGGTCCACGGCGGCGCGTGGGCCGGCGAGGAGCACCATCATGGCCGGTCTGAAGGACAAGCGCGGCTTCATCGACAAGGACCGGCTCGACCTGTCCGAGCGGCAGGCGGTCGAATACTGGATGAAACGCTGGGGCGTCACCCGCGACCAACTGGTCACCGCCCACCGCAAGGCGGGCCGCATGGTCAAGGACATCGCCGCCGAACTCGGCAAGAAGCGCTGACCCTCAGCGCAGGCTGCGGAAGGTCACCGAGTAGCGAAGACGGTCACCCGGCGCGATGCTGTGCTGCCAGTCCTGCCGCGCCGATCCGTCGAGCAGATAGGCCGAGCCGGGCTCCAGCGGGAGCTTCGCCCGCTCCCAGCCCTCGCCGCGCCGACGCCGGAAGCGCATGGTCGCCTCGGCGCCGAACGACAGCCCCACGACCTTGTCGAACTCCGGCCGGTCGCGGTGCCAGCCGATCCCGGCCCCCGGCGCATATTCGGTGACCATCGCCTGAGCCAGCGCCTCGGGCGCCAGCCCCGCGAAGGCCGCCGCCGCCGCCCGGACCGGCTGCAGGAAATCCGGAACCGGCTCCGCCTGCCGCAGCCGGCTGGCCGAGAAGTCGTAGCGTCCGCCGTACGACACGATCCGCCGGTTGCCCTTGAAACCGTGGAAGTCGAAGGCCTCGAACGGCAGCCCGGCGAACGCCCCGACCAGCCGCTCCGCCTCATCGGCCGCGATCACCCCGACGGCGTAGCGCAGCCCCTCGGGAAGCCCCGCAGCCGGCGCGCCGAACAGGTCGAACTGGCCCGCCGCCGCCATCACGCCTCCAGCTGCTCCATGCGGCACTGCTCCGGTGCCTTGTCGGGCCGGAAGCGCAGCAGCTTCGTGCCGTGCCGGAAGCGCCCATCCGAGACGTGATCGAAGCCGACCTCCACCACCAGCTCGTGCCGCAGCGGTTCCCATTCGCCCGACCGCTCCGTCGACCACCGGCTCGGTCCGCCCGGCGCCCGCCCGGTGAACCCCGGCCCGCCACGCAGGCCCTCCAGCTGGCGGGTCAGGTCGCCCTTGTCGATCCCGGCGAAGGCCGAGGTGAAGCCGACGTGGTTCAACAGGCCCGCGTCGTCGTAGAGGCCGAGCAGCAGCGAGCCCACGCGCCCGCCCGTGCTCGCATAGCGGAACCCGCCCACAACGCAGTCGGCCGAGCGCAGCCTCTTCACCTTCACCATCGCCCGCTCGCCCTCGAGGTATGGCCCGTCCCGACTCTTGGCGACCACACCCTCCAGCTTTCCGCCGTCCAACCACGACTGCGCCAGCGCCGCATCCTCCGTCCCCGGCGACAGCGTCAGCCGCGGCCCGCCGAACCGCTCGACGAACGCCTGCAGCCGCTCGTGCCGCTCCCGGTGCGGATGCTTCCGCAGATCTGTCCCGTCCGCGTCCACCAGCATGTCGAACAGGGCGAAGGTCGCCGGCGTCTCCGCCGCCAGCTTGCGGATGCGCGACTCCGCCGGGTGCAGCCGCTGCTGCAGCACCTCGAAGGCGTACCGGTCGCCGTCCTGAGCCAGCAGTTCCCCGTCCAGCCCGAACGCCTCGGCCTCGATCCGCTCCAGCCGCTCGACCACCTCGGGGAAGAATCGCGCCAGCGACTTGCCGGACTTGGCCAGCAGTTCCACCCGCCCCTTCGCCTTGAAGGCCAGGCAGCGGAAGCCGTCCCACTTCGGCTCGTACCACCAGCCGTCGCCGACCGGCAGCTCCACCTGCGACTTCGCCTCCATCGGGCTGGCCGTCATCCGCATCACGCCGGCTCCGCTGCGGGGAACGGTCGACTGAGGAACCTCGAACCCCTCAGTCCGAAGCGCCACGGCGTCTGCGCCCCCTTCGTGATGCCGATCCGCGCGCCCTGCACCAGCTCCGGTCGCTGCACGTGCAGGCGCAGCGCGAACGGCGGCTCATCGAGCGGCCGGCCGTTCAGCGCGGCGTCGATCCCCAGCGCCTGACACAGCTTGCCCGGACCCGAGCACAGCGCCTCCACCGCCACGACGCCGCGCCGCTCGCGCATCCGGTCCAGCCCGACGCGCGGCTCCAGCGCCCGCACCAACACGGCGCTGCCCGCCTGACCCGCGTCGCAGACCACGTTGAAGCACCAGTGCATGCCGTAGATGCGATAGACATAGGCCCGCCCCGGCGGCCCGAACATCGGCGCATTGCGCGGCGTCGGCCCGACAAAGCTGTGCGAGGCCGGGTCGGCCACGTCATAGGCCTCGGTCTCGACGATCACCCCGCCGACCCCGTCCACCTCCAGCTCGGCCCCGATCAGGGCCCGGGCCACCGTCTCGGCCGGCTCGTCGAAAAGGTCGTGCGCCATGTCACGGCAACGCCGAAGGAGCGGCCCCGGTTCGGCCGTCCGGCGGTGGTGCGAGCGGCGGGACTCGAACCCGCAAGACCGAAGCCAAGGGATTTTAAGTCCCCCGCGTCTACCAGTTTCGCCACGCTCGCGTGGGGCTCAGCGCGCCGCGGCCGGCCGCATGGCCCGGAAATCCACGTCGGAGTCGGCGATCAGATACACCAGTGCAGCCCAGGCGGCGACGTTCTGGTTCAGCTGCGCCGGATCGATCTTGTCCAGGGTGTCGTCCGCCGTGTGGTGCAGGTCGAAATAGCGGCTGCCGTCCTGGTTGAGCCCGAACACCGGCACGCCGGCCCCGGCCAGCGGCCCGATGTCGACGCCGCCGAACAGCTCCGGCTGGGGCGAGGCCAGCACCCCGATCGGGTACAGCACGCTGTTGGCGACGCGGGCGAAGTCCGAACCCTGCGCGCCCGGCGGCAGGCCGAGGGCGTAGACCCGGTCGGCGCCGAAGTCGCTTTCGCCGGCGATCACATGATCCTCGACCGCCGCGCCGATGCCTCGCAGATAGGCCCCGCCGCCATTGCCCGTGTCGGTCGGCTGCGCCACCTCTTCCGAGCCGTACAGCACGACCCGGATGGTCCGCGCCGGACGTCGGCCGCTCTCGGCTATGGCCTTGGCCGCGGCCAGGGTGATGGCCCCGCCGGCGCCGTCGTCGATGGCCCCGGTGCCCAAGTCCCAGCTGTCCATGTGCGAGCCCAGCACGATGATCTCGTGCGGACGCGAGGCCCCGACGAAATCGCCGATCACGTTCTGGCTGACCGTCTCATAGGTGTGCGCCGTCGACGACAGGCGCAGCGTCACCGTCTCGCCCATCCCGATCAGCCGCGACAGCTGGTCCGCGTCGGGCGCGCTCAGCGCGAATCCCGGAAGCGGCACGACGCCGTCGACATAGCGGGTGGTGCCGGTATGCGGCATGCGGTGCTCGTCCGAGCCGGCCGAGCGCATGATGAAGGCGACCGCCCCCTTGGCCGCGGCCGCCGCGGGCCCGGCGCTGCGGATGCGGCTCAGCGGTCCGTAGCCCGCGCCGCTCTGCATCCGCACCATCTGGCCGGCGTCGACATAGGCGATCTTGCCCGCCAGCGACCCGGCTGGCGCGGCGTTCAGGTCTTCCAGCGTCTCGAACCGCACCACCTCGGCCTCGATCACGCCGTTGGTGCCCGGGGAGTGGCCCAAGGCGGCCGCGACCAGCCGCTGCGGCCGGTCGCCGACGATGGCGACGCTCTCCTCACCCCGCTCCCAGCCGACCAGCGGGAACTCCTCGATGCGCACGTTCTGGAAGCCGTGCTCGCGCATGTATTGCGCGGCCCAGGCCGAGGCGTCCTGCTCGGCCCTCGACCCCGCCGGCCGCGCCCCGAAGCGGGTGGTCAGCTGGGTGACGTAGTCGAGGGCGATGTTCCGCTCCATCGCCGCGTCGCGGATGGTCTCCGCCCGCTGGATGGTCGCCGCGTCCTGCGCCACGGCCGGCGCGGCGACCAGGGTCAGGGCCAGGGCGCTGGCGGCGAGAAGGCGGGCGGACAGCGTCATGGGCGGCTCCGGGACTCAGAAGGAGCCCGAACCTAGACCTCAAGCGTCGGAGGGAGAAGCGACCGACGCCCGAGTTTTGTCAGCAGGTCGACAAGCGGAGCTATTCGCCCTTGATGTAGGGCTCCACCGGGCCCTGCAGCTTGACCGTCAGGGCCTTGCCGCGGCGGTCGACGCGGTTGCCGACGGCCAGCCGGACCCAGCCTTCGGAGACGCAGTATTCCTCGACATTGGTCTTGTCCTCGCCCTTGAAGCGGACGCCCACGCCCTGGGCCAGCAGGTCCGCGTCGTGGAACGGGCTGTCGGGATCGACACACAGGCGGTCGGGAAGATCGGTCATGGTCAGGCGCTCGGCTCGGAAACAGCCCGGGCCTTTAGCCGAGGTCGGGCCGGCGTCCAAGAGAGCTTGACCTGACGCCACGTCAATTGTCTAGGTTCGTTGCGAATAGCTACGGACTATCGATGAGCGACCTCGTCACCCGCGATTTCATCGCCCCCGCCGCGGACGGATATCCGCTGTCCATGCGCCTGGTCTCCGCCGAGCGGCCGACCGTGGCGGTGCTGATGAGCTCGGGCACCGGCTTCCCCAAGGGCTTCTACGACCGCTTCGCCCGTCATCTGGCGGGCCGGGGCGGCGCGGTGCTGACCTATGACTTCCGGGGCATCGCGGGGTCCCGCCCCGACGATCTCGCCGCCATGAAGATGGACTATCCAGACTGGGGCCGGCTCGACATGCCCGCCGCCCTGGAGGCGCTGATCGCCGCCGCGCCGGACCTGCCGATCGCCCACGTCGGCCACAGCGTCGGCGGCCATTTCCTCGGCTTCATGCCCAACCAGCACCGCATCGACCGCCACGCCTTCGTCTCGGTCGGCAGCGGCTACTGGGGCCGGCACCACCGCAGCTACAACCCGCTCGAGCTGTTCTTCTGGTTCGGCTACGGCCCGTGGAGCCTGATGCGGCGAGGCTACATCAGGGGCGGCGGCCTGTGGGCCGGAACCGACTTGCCGCGCGGCGTCTGGGAGACCTGGCGGCGCTGGTGCATGAAGCCGTCCTATTTCCGCGACGAGCTGGCCGACCAGCTGCAGCCCAACCATTTCGCGCAGGTGACGGCCCCGATCCGCTCGTGGATCTTCACCGACGACCCGATCGCCACGCCGCGGACCTCGCCCGACCTGCTGGCCGTCTATCCCAACGCCCCGCGCGAGGTGGCGGTCCGCGCGCCGTCCGACTACGGCGTTCGCCGCATCGGCCACGAAGGCGCCTTCCGCCGTGGCATGGAACCGTTGTGGGACGAGATGTTCGACTGGCTGGTTGAACCGGCTGCCGGGCGGCATAGGTAAGCGGGCCGACTTCGGAGTCCGCCATGACCGACCAGCCCGCCGTCACTATCGACGGCCGCCGCATCCCCCTGCTCGGCTTCGGCACCTGGATGCTGGAGCCTGACGACGCCCGTCGCATGGTCGCCGAGGCCCTGCGCATCGGCTACCGCCACATCGACACCGCCTGGATCTACCGCAACGAAAAGGCCGTCGGCGACGGCATCCGCGACGCCATCGAGGCCGGCCATCTCGCCCGCGACGACCTCTGGCTGACCACCAAGATCTGGGTCGATCATTTCCAGCGCGACGCCCTGCTGAAACAGGCGGAGGAATCCCGGGCCAGCCTCGGCTTCACGCCCGACCTGCTGTTGCTGCACTGGCCCAAGCCGAAGCCCCCGCTCGAGGAGACCATCGGCGCTCTCAACGAGGCCCAGAACCAGGGCCTGACCCGCGCCATCGGCCTGTCCAACTTCCCCTCGGCGGAGTGGCGCCG